>JAEZSA010000068.1 GCA_023422115.1 Bacillota bacterium
ATGTTTGCCTTTTGTGGTTGAAAGTTCATCAAAGCAGCAATTGACTTTCTTGAGTAATTCACCGCATATTGTTGGAAAATTTCACCCAATTTGTAAAATATTATAACAAATAAGGCTTCATCATAATATTTAATTCCCAATGCAACGATTGTTGCTAATGACATTAGAAATTTTTCATCAAAAACACGACCAGAAGCAATATTTTTTAAAGCACCATATAAGACATCTTTCGCAAGGAGAATATACGCAGGAATATAGAGCATATAAATAATTAATATTTTCACAAGTTGGTTATCATAATTGATACTATTTAAAATTGTCTTTAATATAAAGGCAATCATAAATATACTGAATCCTATAATGAATTCATTTCGTCTCTTTCTATCTATCTTTATTTGCGTTGCCATTTCTTCAAATTGTTTCTTTATGTTTTCTGTCACTTTTATTTCACTATCAACAGAAGTGGCAATTTCTTGAACCCTCTTTGGTAACTCCATTAGTAATTCTTGATCTGTTGTCTCGATAATAAATTTCTTTGTTGCGAAATCTACAACGATAAATTCATGATTGAACTGCCTTTTTGCAATTCTTTCAATTTTTGCTGAACAATTAGCACAGTCAAGATTTTCTAGAATTAAAACCTTTCGGTAGCTTTGCTTTACTTCTCGTTCTGTTACTTCTATTTCTTCATCAATACTACTAATCAAATTAATAATCTCAACTTTTTTTTGTTCTAATTCTTGATTGGTTTTAAATGTGACTGATAATATTCCCGTTTCTTTGTTCAACGAAAAATTACTTTTCCCCAACAATTTTTCTAAAAGAATACTTGCTTTTACAAGCATATTTCCACTAGCATTTTCTATTTTAAATTGTCTAACAAAATTTTTCATAATCATCGATGAGCAACGTGTCTAAAAACTTGTTCTAGAATAGTCTTAACATGTTCATCACTAAGGCTATAATACACGGCTTTTCCTCTTCTTTCGTTCTTAACAATATCATTCATTTTTAAAAATTGTAATTGATGAGATACTGCAGATTGTGTTAAGTTCACGTTTTTTGCGATGATCGATACTGATTTGCTTTCATCAAATATTTCCGCAATTATTTTCAATCTCGTTTCATCTGCTAAAGACTTGAAGATATTGACACATTTATCTAAATGTTCCATAATTCACCTCACAAACAAAAAGCACATATGAACGCTTGTTCATATGTGCATATTATACGCTTTGTTTTGATAATAAACAATGCTTTTTCTTATGATACAGATGTGATAATTTCTACTTTTCGTATTCTTCTCGTAATTGTTTTTTTATTTCATCACAAGTTAAGTTACAAATTTTTGCTTTTGAACATCCATGACAAGGATTTTTTCTGTTTTTAATAAAATTAAAATACACAACAATTCCAACTAAAAATCCTATAATTATTAAAATGATAATATCAGTTGTTGTCATTAAAAAATTCCTCCTATCAAAGTTCCTATTGTGAAGACAAGTGTAGAAAACAACCAGGCAAGTCCTGTTTGAAAACCTATTGCCTTCATCATTAGTTTTGTACTTCCTAATTCTCGACGCATAGCTCCTATTGCCCCAAAACATGGTGCACTAAATAAATTAAACATCATAAAAGCATAAGCGCTTAATGGAGTAAAAAACGAAAATATATTACTACCAAAAATTAAGGTTCCTTCTGCGATATCTTCTCCGAAACCAGCAATAATTGCCATTGAAGAAACAACTTGTTCTTTGGCAACTAATCCTTGGATAGCAGATACTGTTGCTGCCCAACTATATTCGCCAACTATTGGATAGAAAAACCACGCTAAGCCATTTCCAATACTTGCTAAAATACTTCGATTAACATCAACACCATATTCTAGTTTCCAAGAAAAACTCAATAAAAACCATACAATGATTGAACATATCAAAATGATACTTCCCGCTCTTTTAATAAATGACCAAGTTTTATCAAAAACATCTCGAAAAATATACTTTGGACTAGGTAATTTATATTCAGGGAGTTCTGATATATAAGCTGATGTTTTTCCTTTAAACAACACTTTTTTTAAAATAAATGCACTGATTATAATCACTACAATAGCAGAAAAATATAACGATGCTGCTATAATACCTTGATTCTTTTCAAAGAAGAAACTAGAAAAGACAATAATAATTGGTAATTTGGCACTACAAGGAATAAATGGAGTTAAGAAAATGGTCATTTTTCTTTCTTCTTCATCTTCTATTGTTCTACAAGTCATAATTCCTGGCACACTGCAACCTGAACCAACAATAAATGGAATTAATGATTTTCCACTTAAACCTATTTTCCTAAAAATTTTATCAAGGAAAAAAGCGATTCTTGCCATATATCCTGTTACTTCTAAAATCGCAATTAAAAAGAAAAGAATAATTAATTGAGGAACAAAATTTAAAGCAGCCCCAACACCGGCAATAACGCCATCAACAATTAAACTCACCAACCAACTGGATGTGTTGATTGTTTCTAACTTCCCACCAATCCACTCGCCAAAGATACCAACATAGGTATCAACAAAGTCAACCGTGAAACTACCAACAACCCCAACGGCGAGTATGTAAATCATCGTCATAATTAAAGCAAAAATTGGAATTGCCAACCACTTATTTAAGAAAATTTTATCCAGTTTATCCGTTGTGGATTGTTTAACCACTTTTGAAACAACTGCTTTTTCTTTTATCTTTTCAATATAATCATAGCGTTGACTCGCAATCACCTCTTCAACATCGCTATTGTATCTTTCACAAATTTCTTTCATTTTATTCTTTGCGTTCTCATTTTGATATTTTTGAAACATAATATCTTCTTCAAGAATTTTAATTGCTACAAACCTGCTATGATCAACTTCAACCTTTATGGATTCAATAGCATCTTCTATCATAGAAGAATATATTTTATTATGAATGTTTTCTAAAATTTCATTACGACGAATATGAGATATTAAATGCTCAATTCCCGTATTTTTTAATGCTGATATTTTGATTACTGTTGTATTTAACGCACGCGACAATTTGTTAATATCAATATAAATACCCTTTTTCTCAACAATATCAGCCATATTTAAAGCGATAATTACTTTTGTATCTAACTCTAGTAATTGTGTTGTTAGATAAAGACTTCTCTCTAATGATGTTGAATCAATAATGTTGATAATTAAATCTGGTTTTTCTTCAAACACATACTTTCTTGAAATCTCTTCTTCTATTGTATAAGGACTCAAGGAATAAATTCCAGGTAAATCTACTAATTCATATTTGGTATTGCGAATAATACCTACTTTTCTTTCAATAGTAACTCCTGGCCAGTTTCCTATTTTTTGATTAGAGCCTGTTAATAGATTAAATAACGTTGTTTTTCCACTATTTTGATTTCCAACCAATGCTATTTTCATCTATTCCACCACCCTAATATCAATATTTTTAGTTTCGGTTTCACGAATACACAACTCATATCCTCTTAGAAAAATATCAATCGGATCCCCCATCGGCGCTTTTTTCTTCACTTCAACAATGACTCCTTTTGTAATCCCCATATCAAGAAGCCTTCTTCTCAACGCTTTATTATCACTGTGAAGAGCTAATACAACTGCTTTTTGGCCTATTATCAAATCACTTAAATGACCTTCGCTGCCTACATCTAATTTTCTTTTATTCATAAAACCTCCAAGTGTTAACCTCGGTTAACATTATATCATATCACGCTTTATTGTCAATTAAAACAGTAAAATTTCTCCCTTATAAAATCGTTTTCAAACAAAATATTTCTTTTTTTGTTTTTTTTACTTTTTTTTGATATAATTAATTCAGGAGATAAGCTTATGAAAACATTAACCAAAGCCAATGAAGATTATTTAGAAGCAATACTAATGCTTGAACAAAATCACGGTGTTGTAAAAACTAGCGAAATAGCACAATTGCTCAATGTTTCTCGTCCTGGTGTTACCAAGGCTATGAACACGCTAAAAGAAGCAGGTCTTATTGAAAAAGAAAGTTATAGTGCTATCTTACTGACTGAAAAGGGTCGTACACAAGCTGCTGAGATTCTTAATCGTCACAATAAAATTAAGACATTTCTAATACAGTTGGGCGTTTCTCCTGAAAGTGCAGAAATAGATTGCTGCAAAATAGAACATGTAATTAGCGAAGAAACTTTTGAAAAAATAAAAAATTTCATAAAATAAATTTATTTATTTAATAAAAAAAGAAAGCTCATGATAAAATATACCCTGTAATATGGACACTTATAAAAAAAGTGACTACACCATATTGCAGGGTTTTTATTATAGTGTATAATCATAAGAATAGGAGAATTAAATTATGGGAAAATAT
>JAEZSA010000114.1 GCA_023422115.1 Bacillota bacterium
AACATTCCTAGCTACTTGGGTTGGTCATTATCTAACAATGGGAATTTCACCCATGTGGCCATGGTCCTTTTATCCGACTCCAGCTCGCTGGCCTAAGTTCGCAGGTTTCGTTTTCGGTCTGCATGGAGGTTTAATGCTTATTTATCGTTTGCTATTCAAGGCCAAAACTGAGGAAGAACGACTAACGTTATCACTTCTTCTTTATTGCTTCATTGGACTTTTCCTTTCTGGTGGTCTTGGTATTTATTAATCAATTTCTGATATAAAAACAAAAAGTGCTCACTTTGTGAGCACTCAAGTTGATAACAAACTACCTTTTTTTACTTTTCTTAATAAAGGTAGTTTTTATTTTTCCCAAACATATTATTAACTCTTTTTTTTGTGTATCAAAAATTATGTTGAAAAGGGACTTGTTAAAATGCTTTATGAATTGCAAGAGAATTATTTACAGTCCCTTTATATGAAAATAAATTGTTATCGTTGTTTGTTTATCTACTATACTTTGAAGATTGATTTGATAGCCATACAAATTACAAATATGTTTTACAATTGCTAAACCCAATCCTGTTCCCCCTTGTTCTTTACTTTTAGCTTTGTCTACACGATAAAATCGCTCAAACACTCGGCTAAGATCTGCTTCAGGAATCCCAATTCCTGTATCTTGAATAATAAATGTTTGATCGGATAAAGTAATGTTAATTTTCCCTGCTATTTTATTGTACTTAATAGCATTATCAATGAGATTATGAATCAATTCTATTGCTAAAGTACGATTCATTTGTTTACTAACTTCTGCTAATTGTAACGTCACTACTATTTGTTTTTTTATTAGTTCTTGTTGATATTGATCAATAGTGTCTTTTATAATCTCAGTTAAAGAAACTTCTTCTTCATCAAAATGAATTCCACTTTCTAGTTTTGATAATTCTAGCATTTCTATAATAATATTATTCATACGTGATGCTTCTTTAATTGTTTTTGCAGTTGCTTCTTTTATCGCTACTTCATCATCGATAATTCCTTCCAAAATCATTTGTTGATATCCTAATATGGATGTCAAAGGACTTTTTAATTCATGAGATGCATTAGCAAAAAATTCTCGTTTGATTTTCTCAACATTTCGTTGTTCTGTCACATCAACAATACTAACAACCACTCCACGCCCAATCCAAGAATTTTCAATCAAATTAAAACTAAAATTATAGGTTCGCCCTTGAAGTGTTAAATCCCTGTTTTTTACTTTTTGGCCACCAAAAGATTCTTCAATTATCGTCTGAAGTTCTATTTTACGAATTAAATATAAATAATTTTTATTTAATATATCTTCTTTTTGAAAATGAAAAATATTCACAATGAAATTATTAATTAAAATAATGTTGCGCTCTTCTGAAATAACGATAAGTCCTTGATTCATATCATTAATAATATAATCAAGTTTGTCCTTTTCTTGTTCAATAGTCATCATTTTTGAATTGATTTCTGCTTTAATTAGATTAATTTCCTCAATCAATGTTTCTACACTATCAATTCCATAATAGTTTTTTGTATTTACAATACTTCCCAATTGACCAATCACTTGGTTAATAGGAAATAAAGTTCGCTTAGAAAGCGATGTTGAAAGAAGAATTGATATTCCTAAAATTAAAAACAAAGATATTATACCTATCAAAGAATACCAATTCACTATTGTATTGATTGAATGAAGGGGTATTGCAATGCGAATATAATAACCATCATCAAGTTGAGCCATATAAAGCATTTGAATTTCTAAGGTTTGAGAATATCGAAGAAATGCTTCACCAGGATTTTGAATTTCTGGACGATCTAGATGAGATTCAAATTCCTCAATATTAGAAGTATCAATAATCACATCACCTTGGAGATCAATAATTGTAATTCTAATATCTGGACTTGCTTTTGAAATGACTGCTGCTGTTTGAGTAGCATTATCACCAGTAAAAACTTCACAAGCAATATTTAAATATCCATGTACTTCTGATTTTGAGTTGTTATTATTCATTATTACAATGGCTATTAAACTAGAAAAAAATAATAGGAGCAAGGAAAAAAATACCAAAAATGCATTATTGATAATTAGTTTTTTTCTCATGGCTTAACCTGATATCCAATTCCATAAATAGTAATAATGAAATCATCACTTGCTAACTTATTTCTCAATGATTTAATATGCATATCAATAGTTCTTGTTTCTAATATAGCATCCATTCCCCATATTTGATTTAATATTTCTTCTCGAGTAACCACTTTCCCTGCTTTTTGAAATAGTAATACTAAAATATCAAACTCTTTTGTTGTCAATGGAATCATTTGGTTTTGATAATAACATTCTCGCTTATCAATATCAATTTGATAATCACGAACCTCGATGGTTCGACTCTTTTTGTATCTTCGTACTTTTACATTTACCCGTGACATCAATTCCAATAAATCAAATGGCTTCTCAATATAATCATCTGCTCCAAGATCAAGACCATCAACCTTATCCATCAGCATATGGTTTGCAGAAATGATGATAATATCAATCTCATCATTTTCTTGTTGGGCTCGAATTTGCTTTAATATTTCTTGACCAGAAATATCTGGTAACATCATATCAAGTAGAATCATATTTGGTTTTTGTCGCTTAAATTCTGCCCAAAAAGACTTGCCATCAGTAAATGACTTAACCGTGTAGCCTTGTTTGCTCAGGGTTACATTGATGATATAAGCGATATCCTTATCATCTTCAATTGAATAAATGAGATATTCCATATCCTACTCCTAATAGATTTTTTTGTCTTTGTGGAACCCATTAATTATATAGATGACCCACTCAGCAATATTGACTGCATGATCTGCAATCCTTTCAATATATTTTACCACTAAAGTGGTATAAATAGCAAATGGAAGCCAGTTTTTCTCATCTTCATGCGGCATTACCAATTCACTAATAATATTTGAATAATATTGATCAACTACATCATCAGCTTGAATGACTTCTTCCGCCATAGCAATATCCTTTTTTATAAAGCTTTCTATTGCTGAGGTAACCATTGTTAATGTCGTGGATAACATATTAGCAATTTCAGAAATCTGTGGAATGTCCATATCTTTGAGTTTACAATTAAATTCCATAATGTCTTCAGCATGATCTCCAATTCGTTCAAGATCAGCAATTAATTTTAAAATTCCTGAAACCTCTCGTAAGTCTTTCGCGTATGGACGCTCTTTAATTAAAATATCTAAACATATCTCCTCAATCAAACGTTCATATTGATCGACAATATCATCGTTGATTGCTATGATTTCTTTGTGATTCTTATATACATCAAATGCCATTTGAATATTGTTTTGAACCACATCAGCCATTTTTAAAAGCATTTGATTCAAATGTTCAATTTCTCTAGTTAATTGCATGTCTATCCAAACCTTCCTGTAATATAATCTTCTGTTTTTTTATTTTTTGGATTTTTAAAAATATCTGATGTTTTTCCATATTCAACTATCTCACCTAATAGAAAGAAAGCAGTGTAATCAGAAATTCGAGCTGCTTGTTGCATATTATGTGTCACAATAATGATGGAAAAATCCTGTTTTAAATTTGTAATTAGTTCTTCAATCTTTAATGTTGCAATCGGATCTAAGGCACTAGTAGGTTCATCCATCAAAATCACTTCCGGTTTCATTGCAATACAGCGAGCAATACATAGTCGTTGCTGCTGCCCACCAGATAATCCCAATGCCGATTCATGTAACCGCTCCTTCACTTCATCATATAAACTTGCTTTTTTTAACGATTCAATTACAATTTTATTCAACTCTGCTTTACTTTTAATACCCTGACATTTAGGCCCATAGGTAACATTATCGAAAATTGACATAGGAAAGGGATTGGGTGTTTGAAATACCATTCCTACCTTTGTTCTTAATTCAATTGGATTAAGTGCTTCAATATTTGTTGTCGCAAATGTAATTTTCCCATTTATGCAACAATTATTAATCAATTCGTTCATACGATTAAAACATCTTAACATTGTTGATTTTCCGCATCCAGAAGGACCAATAAAAGCAGTAATTTTATGTTTATATAATTCTAGATTTACATTATGTAGTACGTGATTTTGGTCATAATACAAATTTACATCCTTTACTGTAAATATAGTTTCCATTATTTAACCTCCATTTTATTTATTTTTCGTGATATCAATTTTACACATAAACTTATTACACCAACAAGGAGTAAAATAACAATTGAAATTGCACAAGATAGTTCATAATTAGGATTTTCTCCACTCATTAAGCTCCAAATATGAACTGATAAAGAAGTAGATTTTTCATTGACTGCTACATTATCTTTAATTACTGTACCAACAGCATAAATTAAAGCAGCGCTTTCTCCAATAATTCTTCCTATTGATAGTAATGTTGCTGTTAGAATACCACTAACAGCATTAGGTAATACAACTTTAAATGTTGTTTGACTTCTACTAGCTCCTAATGCGAGAGAAGCCATACGATATGAATTTGGAATTACCTTTAAGGATTCTTCGGTTGTTTTAATAATAATAGGTAACAATATAATTGAAAGTGTTAAGGCACCAGAAGCAATACTTCCCCCTTGGGAATGAATCATTTGATTCATCATCGGGATAAAAACAATAGCACCAACTAAACCAAAAATGATGGAGGGAATTCCCGTGGTAATATCTATCATTGTTCTAATGGCATCGGTAAAACGATTTTGTTTAGCAAATTCATGAAGATAAATTGCAGCACTAATCCCCAATGGAAGTGCAATTGCTAAGGTTAATCCTATTGAATATAAAGTTGTAATTAAAGATCCTCGTATACCCCCACCTCCACTGGTGGCAATCATGTCCGTGATTACTGTTGCTCTATCTAAGGTAGCAACCATTTCTTCAGCTCCACTTTTTGCAAGTATTAATAGATACTCGTTGTCTTCATTTGTCATTACCATTTTAGAAATTTGATAACCAGTTTCTAATTTTGCAATTGTTGCAAAGGGTGACAGGGGAGCAAGATAACAAATGGTAACAATTTTCTCGTTGTTTTTATCAACATCATCCTGTAAACCAATTCCCCAAACGTTTGAATAATTATCTTCTTCTGTTGGTGGATTTACATAATTACCCAATTGATAATTTTTTGTATCTGTGATACTAACATTATAGGTCTCTTGGTGATAATCGCTTGTAAGTAAAGACCAATCTAATAATTTTATCCCTCTTTGAAAAATAAACACCAATAATAACACTAAAATGATAAATCCAAAGCTAGAAGATACATAAGTTATTGTATTAAGAAACAAATCTTTGGCTTTTCTCATTTTGATAGTCTCCTTTTCACAAGATTCAATAAGAAATTAACCCCCAAAATTAAACCCATTAAAATAATTCCTACACTAAAACGAATATCATAATCCAAACCCGTTGTTTCTTTTAATCCTAATAGCATTGTTGAAGTTAATGTTCTTGTTGTGTCAAAGAGATTAAAAGTGGGGCCACTCCCACTATTTCCAGCAATCATGGAAACAGCAGTCGCTTCCCCTAAAGCTCTTCCAACGCCAAGAATTATACCAGAAAAAATACCACCTTGAGCACCTTTTAACACCACTTTAAAATTAGTTTGAGTTGGAGATGCTCCCAATGCCAAGGAAGCATCGATAACATCTTTTTTTACTGCCTTGATGGAAGTAATGGAAATCATCGTAATTGTTGGTATAATCATAATCGCTAGAACAATAATTGTTGCGAATGTTGATAAACCACCAGCACTTTGATAGTGAACTAATTTTGCCATATTTTTTACAAAATTAGTGATTACTCCCATACCAAATAATCCATAGATAATTGATGGAATAGCTGCAAGTAATTCAATTACTGCTGTAATTACTTTCCCAATGATTTTCGGGGCAATTCTACTTACAAATAAAGCAGTTAAAATCGAAATTGGAACTGCGATTGCTGCAGATAATCCAACAACATATAGTGTATTTACAATAATAAATCCTATTCCATAAATATTAGGTGCTTGAAACCATAGGGTTCCTGTCATAAATTGCCAAAAATTAACACGATAAAAAGAATCCCCTACTTGGTATGTATTAATAAAAGGCTTAATTCCACGAATAAAAATGAATAGCACAATAAAAAAGATAATAGAAGCACAAAATAAGGTGATTATAAAAAATACACCTTTAGTTATTTTGTCAATTCTTGTTTTATTTTGATAATCATTTTTTGGGATGTGACTCATTATAATAATCTAAATAGAATAGGAATAATTCCTATTCTACTTCGCTCCATTTGGTAATTATCCCCTGATAAATCTGAAGT
>JAEZSA010000119.1 GCA_023422115.1 Bacillota bacterium
CAAGTCCTTCTTGATGATGAGGATTATGCCATATTGTTTGTCCATGACTAGCAACAAAATCAATGTCAATATACTTATAAGGCGTTCCTACAAGCAACAAGTCTATCGCTTCTACAAACTTATATCCTAATTCAAAATTAAGACTGCATATTTGGGATAATTTTGCTGTCTCATCGGATAGATTTCTCATGATTTTCTTTTTAAATTCCGCTTCATAAGGTAAGGTAACAAATTTAATCAAAGTGAATTTTCCATTTTCAATATTGACCAAACTAGCATCAACACCATCTAGCGAAGTTCCACTCATTAAACCAATTGCTCTCATATTTTATTCTTCCTTTTTGCTAGATAATAAGCCCCATAAATAGGATCTGTATTTCCTATTACTAATTGTAGATGAATTCCTTTTTTTGTTAAAGAGGAAAGAAGGGTTTGTTGAACAATGTCACAATGGCAAATGAGTCCTCCTCTAAACCCAAGAACCGCTTTATCAGAAAGTTGAAGTAATCGATGAACTAGTTTTACTTCACTAGCTAAATCGCGACCACATTTTTCTAAAATTGTGATGGCTTCCTTATCGCCTTTTGCTGCTTCCTCACAAATAAAACGAGAATGAGAAGCAATGTGATTTTTGGTGTTTGAATAGATAAATCCTTTAAATCCTTCTAAAGAAGTAATATTAATAGTTTTCATAAATTTTTGTGCTAATGGATTAATCTTGTTGTGGCGTTCAAAATACTTAATTGCTCTTGTTACCAACATTTTAACAGCAAAATAAGCAGATCCTGTTTCGGTCAGCAAATGTCCCCATCCACCACCATAACGGATTTCTTTTCCATTGGTCGCGCATACCGCACTCCCAGTTCCTGAAAGCACCAAAACACCTTCAGAATAGCGATCTTCGATAATGGAGAATAAACCAATAATAATATCACTTGCAAAAGAAACTTCAACTCCTAATTCTTTTGTTAGGTTTTGTTGCAATTCTTCTTGATTGACAATAACACCTAGCCCTGAGATCCCCATTTGCACATATGTCACTTGATATTCTTCTTTTACATGGTGAAAAACACTTCGAACCAAATTAAAAATATTAATGATTGCTTTTTCATGAATCACCGCAGGGCTTCCTGAATCACCTATTTCTTCATAAACAATCATAGCATTTTCATCGATTACCGAAACTTTTGTTTTTGTTCCCCCTGCATCCACCGCAATGATTACTTTTTTCATGATTCTACCCCTTTAATAATGAATGTAAAACGATCTCCTGGTTTGATAAACTGAATCGTTTCAATATCACAAGCAATTCTTCCTACCACATTGACTCTTTCATCTTGAGGTAGGTCTGTTAACATGATACATACTTCTCCTTGATAACGAGCAAACAACTTATTGTCGATTGTGATGTCGCCCTTTTTCCTTGAAGTAGCTTTATTGGGTGCGATTTCTCCTTCTTTTACTCGGCAAGAAGAACGAATAAAACTAGTGGGTTGATCGATTCGATTAGTATGATCTAGTTGTAATTGTTCTATTTCTTCTTTTGTTAAGTTTTTATTTATATAAATTGGAATTTGAATCACATCATAATTAAATGCTACTGCCGTTTTAATTTCTTCAATACTAGCATAACTATCACCAAAAAATACCTCATCTATTCCTAAACTTCTTACTTCTGATAAAATTGCTTCTAGTGGATACTGTCGATGTGCTTCAATCGTTGGCAATCCCTCATACATAGGGGGTCGTTTTTGATTTTGAGAAGGAATATACATCATCACACTAAGACCATATTGTTTGAAAATTTGATTACGACGGATTACTTCTTCTCGCGAAATTCCTGTATATAACTTAGGATAAAAATTATGACTGATTCTAACTTTATGTAAATCTACACCACAACTTTTTAAGTGCTCTAGTTGCTTTGTTGTGACTGTTGAAGCATTAAATTCAATAATGAATT
Organism: Bacillota bacterium; assembly: GCA_023422115.1. Lineage (GTDB taxonomy): Bacteria > Bacillota_I > Bacilli_A > ML615J-28 > CAG-698 > JAAYBG01. Next base: position 1,964 of record JAEZSA010000119.1, read on the forward strand.
GATCTTGCTTACATAAATTAACGATATCTTCATGACTAAAGCCATAATCTAGACGTAATGAATAGATTTCCGGAAGATTAAATTTATCCATCATTGGTTTAGAAACATCTAAAATTACCTTTATCCCCAATTTTTTTGCATGAAGACAAACAACATTCAGTTCGGAAACAAAACTACTATTCATCTCAGGAATGTGTGCTGAAATAAAAACTCGATCAACACCATTTTCCTTCAGCATTTGCAAATAATCCAAATTCTTTTCTAGAGGATACTCTTCTAGTCCCACATAAATTGAAGCCCCTACTCTTACTTTTTCTGTTAATTTTATTGGTAATTTTCCTTGTGGTTTTAGGTTTCCCTGTAAATATCGAGCAATTGTCATTATTGAATTAGGGGTGTATTCATATAAACATAGATAATTCTTCACTTGTTTAAATTTGAAAATATCATATGGTGATTTTGTCGAAAGAACAAATAAACGAAAAGCATGGTCAAACAGTTGATTTATTAAATCAACTTGGCCTTGATAATGACTCGCATTATAAGTACAAACCAATACTTGCTCGTATTCTTTTGCTTTTTCAATAAGCTCTGCTATCTCAAGATGGTTAGGATTTACGCTGATTTTAATCGCCTGTCCCTTAAATCCTTCTTGATTTACAATCTTAACAATACTACGATTGCTCACATCCTCTTCAACAACTGTCATTGTAAATGGAGATGGAGCTAATACTAATGTTGACAAATTCGGGTTCAAATTCTCTCCCTTTACTAGGGTTAATGATTCATCAACGATATTGCCAACATAGGCTTTGCTCTGTTTATTAAGGATTATTTCCTCTTTTTCTTCATATCTTTTATCAACAAATTTATTTTCATAAATTGATGTTAATTCTTTTTTGTAACTCAATATTCGATTGACTTTTTCATCAAGCATTGCTTCTGGAATTGTGCCCTCTATTACTGCTTGTTCTATTGCTTCTAAGACTTCAATTTGATATTGATAATTTGCTGATACGATAATTTGATCTTGGCCAGCAAGTAAGGCTAATACTGCTCCTTTAGCTACTCCATAATGATCTGCGATGGCTTTCATTTCCATAGCATCGCTAATAATCAATCCTTGAAATCCCAATTTTTGGCGTAGCAACCCGGTAATCACTTTCTTTGAGATTGTTACGGGAATTTGGTTCTCTTCAAAAGCAGCAAAAAATATATGAGCAGGCATAATTGCCTTTACTTCATTTATTACTTTTTTAAATGGTACCAATTCTAACTTTTCAATTCTTTCACGATTATGGGTGATGCTTGGCAACCCAAAATGGCTATCCACATCAGTATCTCCGTGTCCTGGGAAATGCTTAGCTGTCGCTATCATTCCTGTTGATTGCATTCCTCTAATAAAATCCAGCCCATATTTAGCCACTACTTGAGGATTATCAGAGTAACTTCTAACGCCAATAACAGGATTATCTGGATTGTTGTTAATGTCTAGCGACGGCGCAAAATTTAAATTAATCCCCATTGCTAGTAATTCTTCTGACATCAAACGACCTACTTCATAAGCATACTCCTGTTTTGTTGCACCAAGAGTCATATTTCCTGGAAAAAAGGTTGCTTCGCGGACAATTCTCGTCACCATTCCCCCTTCTTGAGTTATGGTCATAAAAGGTAAAATATTCGCGTTTTTTTTGATTTCTGTATATATCTTGAAGCATAAATCATGAAATTGCTTGATGTTTTGGAAATTTCTTGTTAGTAAAACTACATTTCCTAATTTATATTTTTCTACTAAAGAACGGATGTGGTCATCATATTCATAACCAACAAAACCAGCAATTACTAATTGCCCTACTTTTTCTTTCAGTGTCATTGTTGCTATTTCTTGATTCATGGTTAATCTCCTAATATAGTAAGTATTTTTCTCTTATTTTTATAAACTCTTCAGTTTCTTTATCGATAATTGCAAATTGCTCTTCTAAAGTATATTTATTTTCTTTGATAAAGGAACAACCAGTATTCAATTCTAGCATACAAGGTCTTCCTTCTTTATAAGGTAAATTTATCATGAAATCATTAGGATAAAGCATACGAATCGTGTCAAGCAGTGCCCAACCTACTTTTACTGGTGTAAACTCATGACGATTTAAAATGTATATTTCTACACCATTACACATTTCTCCTTTGTATTTAAAAGCCACTGGATTGAAATGAACAGGACGGAAGTAAACTCCTTTGAATTGAAAAGCATTCATCTTATCTGCTAATTCATCAGCATTAATATACGGAGCTCCTATTAATTTAAATGGTAATGTTGTTCCTCTTCCCTCAGCTACATTGGTTCCCTCAAACACACAAGTTGAATTGAAATATAAAGCAATTTCTGGTGTTGGAATATTAGGAGATGGCAAAATCCATCGGCAACCTGTCTCTTCAAAGTATTGTTGACGATTATAATTTTCCATTGGAATAACGGTTAAATCACATCCAATTTTATATTCTTCATTGAAAAGTAACGCCAATTCACCAATTGTCATTCCTGGTCTTTGTACGATGGGATAATATCCAATAAAAGAACGATAATCTAAATCAAGAATATTACCTTCAACATCCTTCCCATTAATGGGATTAGGTCGATCAAAAACAACAAATTTCTTGCCTCTTTCTTTACAAGCAATCATACAATAAGCCATAGTATAAATAAATGTATAAAATCGCGAACCCACATCTTGAATATCAATACACATTAAATCAAGATTATTCATAATTTCTTCACTTGGATGTCTCTTGTCACCATATAAACTATGAACAATAATTCCTGTTTTATCGTCGATATAACTTTCTAATTGTATACCAGCATCGACATTCCCTCTCACACCATGTTCTGGGGAAAAAAGCGCCACTAAATTTACTTTTTCCTTCAAAATATCAATCGTTGATTTGAAATTAGAGTCCATACCTGTTGGATTTGTGATTAAACCAACCCTTTTTCCTTTAAATACATGTAAAAAATTGTCAATTCTTTCAATACCTAATTTAATCATTTCCCGCTCCTTTTTTTAAATAGATTTCTTCTTCTATTATAGTATCCATGTTATTAACCAATCTCCAATAGTCTTTTCTTGTTAGAAAATACATGGTATATAGTGGTAAACTAAAACCAATTAACATCCATATTGGAATTAGTGTATTTATTAAAATAACAATTAGTATTGGTGCAATTAAAATAATAGCAAATACAAGTGTTCTTAAGATATGTTTAAAGGTCATAATTAAAGTAAATTTCATAATCGTTTTCGTCTTCATTCGAAAATATCCTATTGTCATTGGTAAATTTACGAAACACAAGAAGATAGCAACTATTGCAAACAATAAAACAGTGTAGCTTATTTGATAAATGGAAGTAATCAGATTTATTTCCATTTGCTCATCACCAATCACTTCATAATAAAAGTACATCGCAAATGAGAACAATAGGACAATGGGAAAAATAATTAATTCTATTTTATATAAACTTTTAAAATTATCCCATAATCGATTAAAATAAATAAAAAGTGTCGTAGATTCTTTTTCTTCTTGATGCAATTTAATACAAGAGAATATCGTACAATAACAAGGAATAAACACGAAAATTCCCAATAGAACTCCAAACAGCATCAATAATCCTGCCAGTATTCCTTCTTCTAAATAATAAAAGCCAAGAAAAGGACCTACTACTGCCAAACAAACAATAATAATTGTCAATATATTCCACACAATTAATTTAAAAAAGATTTCAAAAAAATGATATATTTTACTGTTTGTATATTTTTCGATGTCCATGTGAACCTCACTAATAAATCGCTTTCAATTATTACATATTATAGCACATTTTATGATAAATAACAACAAAACTAATGATTAATAAGTAAATAAATTCCATAAAAAAAGCCTTTTATCGTGTCTGTTATACACAATGAAAAGGCTGTTTTATTTTGATAATTAAAATTTATGAAGCGAATACAGATATAAATAAGCCATCATAAGCTACCATATCAGCGTCCATCTCCGCATCATAATCGTTACCATTCATTACGATATTACCAATATTTGTTGGGATTGGCGAACCAGATGTACTCATATAGAATCCATGAACAGCATCATAGAAAACATTAGAAGCTGTAAAATACATAACGCATTCTACTGAAGCTGGATCATCTACCTTACTTTCTGCTGCCGTTCTCTTTAATCCCTCTGCATCATAAGATGGATCATTTTGATAATATTTAGCTGTTCTTAAGAAGGTATCATTCATTGCACGATATACATCTTCATAAGTCATTCCTGGTTTGTGTTCAGAATCGCGTTGAGAAGCCATTAAGTATAATTGTGTTCCTGTTTCCGCTAAACGAACATCTTCTAAATCAACATCATCAGGTCTTGGAGCTGGAACATAACCATATTCTGTATTTCCTTCTCCCCATAGATCTGCTGCCCATCTTCCTGAATCACGAATAAACCACCAGCAACCAGATGTCATAACTGCTTTTCCTTCAAAAAATGATCCACTAGATTCTGCCCATGTGTAAGCCTTGTCAAATGAACCTGCAACAGCTAATTCATTTAAAGTAGCAGCTGCTTGACGTGGTCTTACAGATAAAATATTGTTTTTAACTGCTTGAACATCTAGAATCTTTACACCAGCAGCATTTGTCATACCTAACCAATAATAGTATGGATGACCTGCAAGAGCATATTCTCCAGCACCAAGTAATGCTTGGACATCGTTTGCCCATTGTTTAAATACTGAATAAGTCCAATTTCCTTCGTTGAAAATTTCAGCTGGTGACTTTACATTCAATCTCTTTACCCAGCCATAGTTATAGAACAAACCGATATCTACATAATTTCTTGTTTCATCGATACCTGTTGATAACGCATAAATTCTCTTTTTATAAGTAGCAGATGCTTTTTCAGAAATTTGCATTGCATTCTTACCCCATTTTGAATAGTAATCAGTTGCATCATGGGCTGCACCTGCTTGTGCAAATTGATATAACCAATTACTTGAAATGATATAGAAGTCTGATTGTGCTGTACCTGCTTCTGCTTGAGCATTAATCCAATTGATACGATCTTGTCCCCAAGGAGCTTCATCTGGATAAGCTACAACTTGAATATCACAATTATAATCTTGTTTTACTTCGGTCCATGCTTGTTGTTTGAATATCTTGTTTTGTTGTGTATAACCATCTAAGAATGGATCGTTTGAAGTTAACGCAGAAGATGCATTCATGATTTTAATCACATATCCTTGCATATCTGGATATACAATTCCTGAACTTGAATCTGGTGTTACGGTTACTTTTTGATAATCACTTTGAATGGTTGTGTCTGCTACTGAAACAGCATAAATATAAGTTGTTCCCTCAGCAACTCCAGTAACATAACCTTTAGAGTCAACCGTTGCAACTTCTTCTTTACGAGAATGCCATGTTACAGTTTGACTTGCTCCTTCTGGATATACAGTAGCACTAAATTGCAATTTCCATCCTACTTCAACAGTATCGTTAGTATAAGAAAGAACAATACTTGTTGGTTTTACAACCGGATCTTCTGGATCAATAATTGTTCCAGGGATTACAGTTACAGTATGTTCTGCTTTAATAGCTGTGTTTTCTACGGATGTAGCTGTCATGGTTACCGTTCCTTCTGCTACTCCTGTTACTTTACCATTAGCATCGATTGTTGCGATGGCTGTATCACTAGAAGTAAATGTTGCCTCATTACTTGCTCCACTAGGTAGAGCAGTAACTCCTAGCATAATTGTTTTTCCAACTTCAACTTCTGTTCTACCTGTTAATGTAATTGAAGTTACATCGATATGAACTGCATTTACAGTCACTTCAAATGTTGCTTTAATACTGCTCTTCGCTTTACTGGTTACTGTGATTGTTGCAGTTCCTGCTGCTTGAGCAGTTAATCCTCCTGCTGAATCTACCTTTACTACGGCTTCAT
>JAEZSA010000124.1 GCA_023422115.1 Bacillota bacterium
TATCTATGGCCATCTATTATCTTACAAGAAGATGCTCAGTGGACATGGACATTGGGATTAAAAGTATTATCAGAATGGGAAACAAGCCAATCGATATTGATGGCGGGTTCAGTAATCTCTATTTTACCAATTTTAATTATTTATATTATTTTCCAAAGACAATTTGTAAATTCACAAGTTAATTCAGGATTTACAGGTACTTAAATCATCCACTACTTCTCAACGAGAAGAAAAATAAAAAACACGGAGGAAAAAAATGAAAAAACTAGTTTTAATTTTGACTTTCCTTTTCGCACTTACTGTATTTGTAGGATGTGACAAAGAAAACAATCAAAATGGTGGAGAATTGACTAAGGATGCAACAGTTAATGTGTATTCTTGGTGGGATCCAGCTCATGATGGTTTAACAGGATTAAAAGCAGGATTCGAAGCAAAGTATGCAGAGTATAATGTAAAGTTAAACTTTGTGAAGATTTCGTCTTACTATCAAACCATGTTAACTAAACTTGCTGGTGCTAAACTTGCTGGTGGCAGTTCAGAACAAATCGATGTTATGATGCTTGCTTCAGATAAGATTCCATTGTTCGCATCTAATGAAACAATCCTTGCATTAGATGACTTTGTAACAGAGGAGTATTTAGATGATTTATATCCTTCAGTAAAAGAAGGTCTATATTATGAAGATAGCGTATATGCTGTTGCTCGTGATGTTACAACAAAATGTATGATGTTGAACGTAGATCTTTTCAACAAGTACAACATTGCTTTACCAAGTGCTGATTGGACAGTAGAAGATTTTAAAGATATTTGTTTACAATTCGCAGCTCAAACGGACAATGTTTGGGGATATTCTTTAGATTCTAATCCAGATCCAGTTTATGTTTGGTTCTATTTATTTGGTGGTGAATTCTTCGATGCAGCCAAGAATGAAAGTTTAATTAATAGTGATGGTTCAAAAGCAGCGGTTAAGTTCATTTATGACTTAATGGAAGCAGATGGAATTATGTCATTATCAGAAACAACAGAACATGGTGGATTCAGTTCTGCTTTCACAGGTGGATATGCAGCGATGATTTCTGGTGGTTTATCACAAGTTAATACTGTAGAAACTGCGGGTGCTAATTTTGTTGTTCTTCCTTTACCAACGGGAACAAGTGGACAAAAACAATCTCATACATTCTTGAATTGTTGGACAATTCCATCTTGTACATCAAATGCAGCATGGGCATGGAAAGTATTAGAATACTTCTCAGGTCCAGAAGGCCAAGCAATTGCTTGCGGCGCTGGTATGGGATTACCAGGTTCTTCAACTGCTAATATTACAGAATGGATTGCACAAAAACCTTATCGTCAGGCTTTCGTAGATGCTTTAAGTTATCCAGGAACAGTATCTTATCCAACAGATACATTTGGACCTAACTGGCAAACATTCTTCAAGACACTAATGGAAACTAATTTCTGGGATGCTCCAGGACTAACAAGTGCTGACATTGATACTAGATTAAAAGCTGTGAACGACAAATTAACTTATTATTTAATGGGTGGGTCATAGAAAGTATTGTTTTAAAAATAGTGATACCAAGTGCCTAGTAAATGGCACTTGGTATTATCAATTAGAGGAAAAATAGATGGATAATAAAGATTTTACTTGTAAAGTAACTGAACTTATTAATATAATAGATTTAGAGGAAACAGAACATATCGAACAAGCGGCACAGATTATTTATCAAGCAATGCGCCAGAAATGCTTGTTACATGTGTTTTGTACAGGACACTCTCATATGATCGCCGAGGAATTGTTCTATCGAGCAGGTGGTTTGATTCAAATCAATCCGATTTTAGAACCCTTCTTAATGCAACATGAGGGAGCAGCAAGAAGCACGAAGTTTGAACGCTTGCCAGGAATTGCAAAGATCATCTTTGATAGTGTTAATAAAAGACCCTTAGAACCTTTTTTAATTGTATCCAATTCGGGAATTAATGCGGTTCCAATAGAAATGGCAGAATGCGCCAAAGCAAATCAAAATCCAGTTATTGTGATTACCAGCAAAAAGGTTTCAGAACAACTAGCTTCGAGAGTCCCATCAGGAAAACATTTGTATGAACTAGCTGATGTTGTGATTGATAATCATGCTCCCAATGGAGATGGAATTATCGTAACGAAGTATGGAAATATTGGAGCTGTTTCAACAATCGCGAGTGTATATATCGCACAAAGAATGGTTCTAGCAATTATTTCTTGTTATGAGAAAGATGGAATGACACCAACCATTTATAAAAGCGCTAATATCAATGGTGGAGATGAACATAATAAAGGTTTATTTGATGAATACGAAAAAAGGATTAGGAGTTTATACTAATGAAAAAATACTTAGTTGTTGATAGTGGTGGAACAAAATCAATTGCTGCCGTTTTTACGGAAACTGGACAAATCTTAGGTCGTGGACTGGCAGGTGGTGGAAATGCTGGTCTTTCATCTTATAAAATTGCCTTGGGAAATGTGTTAAAGGCTTGTGATGAAGCATTAGATGAAGCGAATGTTTTTGCTTCTGAAATTGAATTCTGTAATTTATTTATTCCTGGTTTTTATGAATGTCTAGAAGAATTCGAAGAAATCATTGGAATTAAGAGTAAAATTATGCATGAAAGTGATGAATTAAAATTTTCTGCGTTTAAAGATGAAGATGGAATTGTTGTCCTTGCAGGAACAGGTAGTTTTGCTACTGCTTATATTGGTAATAAGCATTATACGGTTGGTGGTTGGGGAACTTTAATGGGAGATGAAGGCAGTGGTTATCATATCGGAATCATGGCACTAAGAGAATGTGCAAGAAACTATGATGATAATAAGAGAACTCCTTTATTAGCTGAAGTGATGAAATATTTTGAAATA
>JAEZSA010000189.1 GCA_023422115.1 Bacillota bacterium
ACATACTAATGATAAGAAAGCAAAAGATAATTCCTAAGATAATGGCTGCATCCTTCATAGTTTTTTACTCCTTTCCTTTCTATTATAGGTAGTATTATATCATTTTACCATTAAAAAAACAACCCAAGCGGTAGAACAAAGACCTTGTTATTGAAGTGCTGAGATGATATAATTAAAATGTTATTACAGGTTAAGGGTGATAATAGAAGGTGGTAAGCATGAAACGAATATTTTTAAATTTAAAAAGATTTGATATTCCTCGGGAATTGAATGGTATCAATGATATATTTAGACCAAGAAGATGGGGCAAAGCAATTGCTCGCTTATTGGAAGAATTTGCTTATGAACATCGTAATCTTGAGATCGTTGTTTTCTTTCCTGAAGGACATTTATTAAAAGCAAGTTATCAAAGTAAATATCTAGCAATTGGTTGTCAAGGAGTTCATTATCAAGATGTGATGCCAAAAGGCAATTTCGGAGCTTTTACAACCATGCAAACAGCAACCTCCGCTTTTTGTTTGGGAGCTACCTGGGCACTAATTGGCCATAGTGAAGAAAGAAAAAAATATCAGGAAATTATTACTTGGGGAAAAGGAGATTATCATCAAGCGATTGATGAAATTTTAAATCAAGAAGTTATTTGTGCTATCAATGCAGGAATGAAGGTGCTTTTCTGTATTGGAGAAACTACTGAAGAACAAAAAAATCGTTATGAAGTATTACAAAAACAAATTAGCATTGGATTAAAAGGAATTGATCCTTCCAATATTGTGATTGCTTATGAACCCATTTGGGCAATAGGTCCAGGGAAAACTCCTCCAAGTGTGGAGTATATTTCTGAAATTGCTACTTATATTAAGAAACAACTCAATGTAGAAGTTGTTTATGGGGGAGGATTAAAACTAGATAATGCAAATGCTTTATCTAAGATCAAGGAACTTGATGGAGGTTTAATTGCCCTAACAGATTTTGGAGAGCATTTTGGTTTTTCCATTGAACAATTCTATGCTATTTGTAACCAATACTTAGGAGAATAAGTATGAAAGTAAAATTAGAATATGGAAATGATTTTATTGAAGCTTTATTACCAGATGATAGGACAGATGTCTTTGTTCCAGGAGAAACAGTAGCAGATCCTCCAAGAATACTAGATATTAAGAAAGCAACAGAAGAGGCCATTTGTCATCCTATAGGGCTTGTTCCCATTCAGGAACAAGTTAAAAAAGGAAGTAAAGTAACAATTGTTTTTCCTGATCGGGTAAAAGGTGGTTTTCAAGAAGATTCTCATCGAAAAGTCAGTATTCCTATTATTATTTCTGAGTGTTTAAAAGCTGGAGTTGAGATAAAAGACATTCTTTTAATTTGTAGCAATGGTCTTCATCGGAAAAATACAGTTGATGAATGGGAAAAAATCTTGGGATCTGAGTTGTTTCAGGAGTTTTATGCTCGTGGGCAAATTATTAATCATGATAGTGAAGATCAGGATCATCTGGTAGATTTAGGTTATGAAGAGCAATTTCATGCAAAAGTAGTGATGAATAAATACGTTTATGATTCGGATCTAGCAGTATTGATTGGTCATACCTTAGGAAATCCTTATGGAGGATATTCTGGAGGATATAAACATTGTGCAACAGGAATTACCAACTGGGAATCTATTTCTTCCCATCATAATCCTGAAGTGATGCACCATCATGATTTTTTACCTGTCTCAACCCAATCCACAATGCGACAAAAGTTTGATGCTATTGGGAAACATATGGAAAAAATGATGAAGAAGAAGTTCTTTACTTGTGATGCTGTTTTAGACACTTATCAGCAACAGATTGCAGTATTTTGTGGGGAAACCAGCCTGGTACAACAATATTCTTGGGAAATTGCTGATCAGAGAACCTATGTAAAATGGGCAAAACAGAAATATGATATTATGATTTTTGGATTACCAACTTCTTTTCACTATGGAAAAACAATGGGAACCAATGCTATTTTAATTAGACAAGCTATTTCTGCGGAAATAATTCGTCATAAGCGGGTATTATCTAATCATGCTATTATCATTGCCACTTGTCTTTGCGATGGTAATTTTGGTGAGGAATTTCCTTCTTACCAAGAGACATTTGAAAAATTTCATTTACAAGGGAATCCAATGCCAACCAAAGAAGAGTTTGTGAAGGAAATGTATCGACCTGAATTTATCAAGCAGTATCGTTTCCATTATGCATATCATCCATTTCATGCTTATTCGATGATGAGTTGTGGGCAAATCATCAAAGAAGTCAATACTATGGTTTATTTGGTGGGAGCAAAACGACCAGATATCGCTTTAGGTCTTGGCTTTATTAATAAAGAAACGGTGTCTGCGGCTTTAGAAGAAGCAATATCAATTATAGGAGAAAAAGCAAGAATATTAGCATTACCAAAAGCATTTACTACCGCTAGTGTTCATCTATGTTTACAAGAATAGTATTTCAATTCATGTCCTCGTATAGTATAATATATACGAGGACATTGTTATGAATAAAGTGATCATTCATTGTGATATGAACAATTATTTTGCTTCGGTGGAGATGTTGAAGGATGCTACTTTACAGAAAATTCCTTTTATCGTAGCTGGAGATCCTTCTTTGCGTCATGGGATTGTATTATCAAAGAATGAACTTGCTAAAAAATATAATATTATAACTGGGGAATCTTCTGCCAGTGCAAGGCAAAAATGTCCCAATATTGTTATTGTTCGACCCAACTACCATGATTACGTTAAATACGCAAAATTATCACGTGCCATTTACCAACAATATACAAAAGAAATATATCCTTACGGACTTGACGAAGCTTGGCTAGATGTGAGTTCTATTTGTTTAACTTTGCAGGAAGGACAAATAATCGCCCAAGAAATCAAGAAAAGGATCAAAGAAGAATTGCATTTACAGATATCAGTAGGAATTAGTTTTAATTTTGTTTTTGCGAAACTTGCTTCTGATTTGAAAATAAAAGAAAAAATAGTAGTATTTAGTGAAGCAAATTTTAAGAAAACGGTTTGGATGCTACCTGTAAAGACCTTACTCTTTGTGGGGAGTAAAACAGAGATTGCTTTAAAGAACATGGGAATTATTACCATTGGAGACCTAGCTCGTGCAGATATTGGCATATTAGCTAACAAGTTTGGGAAAAAGGGAAGAATGCTGCATGGATTTGCCAATGGAGATGACTCTAAATTCAATTTTGCGAGTATTCATGAGGAGGATATTAAGAGTTTAGGAAATACCATCACACCTCCTAAGGACATCTATCAAAGAAAAGATGCCCTTGATTTTATTGCGATTTTGTCTTGTATTCTAACAAAGCGATTAAAAAAACATCATTTTAAAGCAAGATGTTTGATGTTAACATTAAAACAAAATAATTTTGAAATCATCACCAAGCAAAAAACTCTCGATCATTATAGTGATCATAGCCAAGATTTTTATAATCTTGCTAGTGTCTTGTTGAAAAAGAACTATGATTTTTCTATTCCCCTAAGGAATATCAGTTTAAGAGTTAGTAAGTTTATTGTTAGCGAAGAAGAACAACTTTCTTTTTTTGAACAAGAAAATAGTATGGAAATGGAATCGATTGTGAATCGTTTACGTAAGATATATGGAACCTTTGATTTGGAAGAGAGTGCTACAAAGAAAGATTGGGAAGTAAAGATTAATTAGGAGGAAAGCCATGTGTGGAAGGTATACTACCAATACAGAAGATGAAATTTTAGAAATAAGGGATATTGTTGAAGATATTAAAATTAAAATTTCTCAAGAAGAATTACAGTTCCTAGGGAAAGAAGTCTTCCCTTCTTGTATGGCTCCTGTCATCACAAAGAGCAAAGAATTGTGTATTTTAAAATGGGGATTCAAAAAATGGGATGGGAAAGGATTGATTTTTAATGCTCGTAGTGAGGGACTAGAACAGAGCAAATACTTTGGTCCTCATATAAAAGAGAATCGCTGTTTAGTTCCTGCCAAATTTTATTTTGAATGGGAAAAAGAAGAAGGAAAGGTAATCGATAAATACCAAATTAAAGATGCTGATAAGGATATCATTCTCATGGCAGGAATGATAAAGAAAAATGAAGAAGGTCAAGAGGAATACACGATTATTACAAAAGCAGCAGAAGAAAAGTTGAATTTTATCCATGATCGTATGCCTGTCATTGTCGATTATAAAAAAGCCATTTCTTGGCTTGATGGAACGATTAACGTGGAAGAAATCATAAAGAATACTATTACAATGGATTATCAAGTATCTGAAAAAAAAGTTAGATTGTTCTAACTTTTTTGTTTATAAACATATCTTGAAAAATGAGGTTGAATTTGGTATAATAACATATAAAGGTGGTGTTCCCATGAGTAAAATTAAATTTTGTGCTTTAGGTGGCTTAGGTGAAAATGGCAAGAACATGTACGTAGTTGAGGTAGATGAAAGAATCTTCATTTTAGATGCTGGATTGAAATTTCCAAGTGTTGAACTTTATGGTATCGACACTGTAATTCCCAATATAAACTATCTAATTGAAAATAAAGAAAAGATTCAAGGGATTTTCTTATCACATGGACATTATGATGCAATAGGTGCAATTCCCGAACTTCTAAAAGCAATTAATGTTGGTGTCTTTGGCACACATTTTACAATAT
>JAEZSA010000197.1 GCA_023422115.1 Bacillota bacterium
ACCTAATGTATAACCCCTTTTTTCCAAAAAATTAGGAGTCAGTACATCAAAATCATTCGGAATACCTGGAAAAAAATTATTAATATCACGACCAATATGAATTGTTTTAATTCCCAATTTTACCATCTCTATCTCTACATTAGTAAATAAGAGTGATCCGATTCCCTGTTTGCGATATTTTCTAGCAACATAGAATAAAGAAACCCAACCTGTATGGATATAACTAGGTATTTCTGGATTACCGTCCCACACTTTCGCAATAATAAATCCCACTACTTTTTCCTCTTCTAGTGCAACAAAAGAGGTTTCGGGAGAAAAATAAGGACAATCAATCACATTATGCTTCCAAAGCAAATCAGTGATGGGATAAATAAACCCCACTTCTGCATTCCATAGTAGAACAAGATCCTTTATTTTTTGGAAATTTTTCAGATTTACAATTTTTATCATTTTAAATTAATGCTGCTGCCGGCTCATCAATAATAACTGTTACATCAGGATGTTTATGCAAAATAGATGCTGGAAAATCTGTTGTGACTTCCCCACTTAACAATCGTTTTACTGCTTCAGCTTTACCTTTCCCTGAAATCAACATCACTATTTTTTTAGCTTGCATGATATTTTTAATTCCCATTGTAATGGCATAATGAGGAACTTCTTCATCTTCTTTAAAAAACATTTTATTGTCTTGGCGTGTTCTTTCTGCAAGTTTCACAACAAATGTTTCTTGATCAAATGAAGTGCCTGGTTCATTAAATCCAATATGACCATTTCCTCCAATTCCTAACAATTGTAAATCAATCGTTGTTTTGTGAAGTAATTCATTATAATCATCACAATTCTTTTGCATATCTTTCCCTTGAGAAGAAGGAAGATGAACATTTTCATCTTTGATATCAACATGAGAAAATAAATTGCGATACATAAATGAATAATAGCTTTCTGGATGTGATTTAGGTAGTTCGCAATATTCATCTAAATTATAAGTCTTGATTTCCTTAAAAGATATTTCCTTATTTTGATACATCTTAACAAGATTTTGATATAAGCCCACAGGACTAAATCCAGTTGCTAGGCCTAGTGTTGCTTGAGGATTATTTTTAATAAACTCTCCAACAATTTTTGTTCCTTCCTGGCTTAATTCAACAAAATCTTTTACTCTAATTATTTTCATATTCATCACTTATGTCCTTTCTAAATTGACTAATCATTATAACTTCACTGGTACTTTACCAGTAAATGGAGCTTCACCACACAAGCATTTTGCTAGACTGCTTAATGATAATGGGGTTGCTTCGTAAAGACAAATATAATTCTCTACCTCCCCCATATGCATAATATCATAAGGAGAACGAAGACTGACAACTACTGTTTTTTCCTTGCTTAAAGCTTGGAATAATTGCATTTGATAGTCTCCTTTGCTGACATTATAAGTAGCCAACACAATCTTATCATATTGATTTGCTTTTTCTTTTATCAAAGCTAAATTATTCAATTCACGATTATATATAATTTCATCTTGATGATAATAAGCACTCAAGGTTTTATATTTTTGATTCTCATTATCAACCAAACTAAATAATTTAATTTCCGGGAATAAAATTAATACTTTATCTTCTTTCTTAAAAGGAAGCATCCTATTATTTTTTACTAGTGAAACACTCTCTATCGATAATTGTTCTGCTTCTCGTACTGCATCTTTTGGCGCCAATCCACTGATATCCACCTTATCTGAACAATATTTTTCTTTCAATCGAAGAATTTTTTCAACGGAATGATTGATTCTTGCTTCAGAGATGATCCCTTCGTTTACCATAGAAACAAATTTTTTGAAAATTTCCTCTTGGTCTTCCAAACGAGCAGCACCACAGAAAATCATCATATCTACACCACCATTCACACATAAGTCAATGATTTGTTCGTTATTATAGTTTTTTTCAATGGCTCCCATACTTAATGAATCGGTTACAATTAATCCTTGAAATCCCATTTGTTCTTGTAATAATGTAGTCATAATATTATGAGACAAAGTTGCTGGATGGGTTTCATCTAATGCTTTATATAAAACATGGGAAACCATTACTCCATCAATTCCCTCATCAAATGCTTTTTGAAATGGAACCAATTCTACTTCCTTCATTTCCTCTAAAGAAGAATCCAAAGATGGCATTAATAAATGAGAATCTTGGCTTGTATTTCCATGACCAGGAAAGTGTTTGATTGTTGGCAGTACACCCGCATCTTGAAAACCTTTGAATGCTTCACATACATATTTTGCAACTACTTGAGGGTCATCAGAATAACTTCTCGAATTGATAACTGGATTTAATGGATTGTTATTTACATCCGCAACAGGAGCATGATTCAAATTAAAGCCAATATTCTTTAAATCCTTTGCCACGTTGTAACATAAATTTCTAATGTTTTTACCTGTTGCAGCAAGTCCCATAGCACCTGGAAAAGGTGTAATCTTTTCCATCACTCTAAGTACACTACCGCCTTCTTGATCAATACAAGTAAACAAAGGAATTTTTGCTTCTTTCTGTAATCTTTCATTTAAATCTGCTGCTTGAAAAGGGCTTGTAATGTTTTTTGCAAAATAAATTACTCCTCCCACTTTTAATCGCTTAATTTGTGCATCAAGTTGCTCATTATATTCTGTGCCATTAAAAGCAAAGCATAGCATTTGCCCGATTTTTTCTTCTAAAGTCATTTTTTTTATATTCATAGTTTTCCTCTCAAATAATAAGGTGTTACTTAAACAAGTAACACCTCTTAATTTATCCTACGATACCTGTTCTTTCGATACTTTCAACAAATTGTCTTTGAACAAAGAAGTAGCCAATCAATAATGGAAGCATCATTAATAATGCTGCGGTATTAGCGATTAAAGACCTAAATAATGGATCTGTTTTAATTTCACTATCACCAATTGATTGTAATACATCTCGTCCTTGTGCAATCCATGTACCCATTACTGTGTCAAGACGATTTGTACCATCTCCCAATTTGCTTGCTAGCAATGGGAAATTAAGTGAGTCATTTAAAAGACCAGCAAAGTATAAATCATTCCATTGCCATACAAAGGCAAATAGACCTACAGTTACAACTGCTCCTCTTGCATTGGGAAGCATAACGCTCCAGAATGTTCTAATAACACCAGCACCATCTACTTGGGCAGATTCTTCCAATTCTACTGGAAGATTCTTAAAGAATTGTCTAAACAAGAAGATAAAGATGGCTGAACGAATTCCTTGGCCAAAAGCAGCTAGAATGTACATTGAAAACATACTTCCTACTAATTTAATACCAAAAAATGGATAATTAGTTAAGAACAAGTTTCTTGAGATATGTAGTGTTTCATTCGGTACTACCAAAGTAAAGATTACTAAGTAGAATAATAAACTACTACCTTTAAATTTTAAACGTGCAAAAGAGTATCCTGCCACAGCAGAAGCGATGATTTGAATCAACATCACGACTGTAGACAAAATTAATGTATTCCAAATCGAAGAACTATACTCTAACAATTCCCAAGCAATTTCAAAGTTTACGATACTGAAAGCTTCGGGAATCCATGCTACTTGTGGGTTAGAAATATCACTAGGATCTCTAAATGCGATTGATAATTTTTGAATGATTGGCGCTAAGATAACAAAACATAATCCGATAAGAATAAATGTTCTAATAATCTTACCCACTAGCATCATTGCATTTTTACTGCGAACTTTACGACTAATTGGATTCTTCCAATCTTCTTTTAACTGTGTCCAAAATGATTGTTTTCTATGCTTTGTTTCATTATTCATCATAATAGAACACCATCCTTGATAATAAGAAAACAACTAATCCAATAATAATCAACGAAGAAATACAGAACAACCAACTCATTGCAGCATGAACACCATAATTGGTTAAGTTACCTAAACCATCAACTAATTTGATGACGCCAGCTCCTTTGATTCTATTGATTGCTGTTAATACTTCTGAACGCAAGAAGGAATCAACAACCGTATAGACACCCGCCGTCAACATCAATGGTGAAACCATTGGGAAAGTAATCTTCCAGAAGATTTCATATTGTGTGGCTCCTTCAATTTTCGCTGCTTCATACAAATGTTTTGGCACCGATTGAATACCCGATAAAAAGATCAAAATCTGAACACCAGAGAACGAGATAATATCGAAAATCGAGCTCGAAGCATTGGCAAGGAAATTGACTGCCCCCGTTGGCAGACTAGCATCGAGTAAGAAGTCTTGAAAATTAAACATTGTTGAAAAGATATCTGCACCAGCTTCATTAATTGCTTCCGCAGCTAAATCACCAGAAGCCATTGCTACGTCAACTGCTTGTGAGTTGAAAATAACAGGCATAAAGAAAACGGCTCTAACAAAGGCTCTTCCTTTAAATTTTGAGTTTAAGACAACCGCTACCAGTAAACTAAAGATAAGAATTAGTGGTACATTTAAGGCTGTATTTACAAATGAATCCAATAAATATTGTTTAAAGGTTGCATGTTCATTCCAAATGTAACGATAGTTATCAAATCCTACCCATTCTGTAATAACACCAATAAATTCATTTGTTTCGCTATTATATCCCAACATCTCAACGTTTGAAAAACTATAGATTACTGTTGTGATAAAAGGAATCAAAAAGAAATAGATAAACCCTATCATTAGGGGAATGATGAAAACAACTCCCCACAATGCTTTACGTTTTCGATAAATAATTTTTTGAGCTAATAGGTTAGGAATGTAGTTTAGCACTTTCTTTAGTTGTAACATGATTTTAGTTTGTCTTAACTTTGCGAAAAAGTTACTAATACCTAATGAAAACTTTTTAAACACATTTTGTTTTTCAAGCATATTAGTTTCCCTCCTCTACAATCATGTACCAGTTACCTCTAATAGCCAAACCTGTTGTTGAATCCTGATAAGTTTCATTATCAAAATTGATAATTAATTTTAACCCATTCTCATAACCTACCAACACTACATTGTCAGTTAAATATTGATGGGATACCAATCGGCTTTCATAAATACCTGATTCATTTAATTTTTTATTTAAATCAATGATTTTTTGTTTCCAGTTAATGTAATACGCATTGTAGTATTCAGTGTAATTTGTCTCTAATAAAATCTTTGTATCTTCCGCTGAAACAACGAATGATAGATTAGATCCTGTTTCTAGAGCTTTCAAGAAATACCAGTTTGGTGCATATTCATTATTTAAGTTAACTGTATCACCTGTGTAGTCAAATAAACCACTGACTACTAATTGATATAGTGGAATGGAATAGTCGATACTTGGATATAATGTTGTTTCCAAAGGAACATTTACTGCTGCTGTAACATATGGGAAAGCATAATCATATGGTGCTTTTACCATTACATTGGATACTTCTTCTTGAATCAGTTTTAATGCATCTTGTTGATATAAAGAACCATCTTCATTATAGATTTGAACTTTCTTTGCATAGTCACCAATTCTTTGATTACCCAAATCTTCAGCATATACTCCATTGATACCAAAGCGACTATAACTCTTCATATAGTTTGTTACTATAGCATTGTAGAATCTAGGTGATACCATGCTACCTGCACGACGAGAACTATCTGCTAACCCCGTAGCAATAACGAAATCAGTAACAACAGAATAAGTTGAACCTACGCTTTTTGGACTATATTTTAGTTCACCATAAGGATAATCATAACCTCGATTTCTTGTTACAGAAATTTCTGGATAGAAGCCAAATGATTTTTCTAATAAATAATCTCTTAATTCGTAAAAGTCTTTTTTACCGCCAAGAATTCTAGCGGGTTTTACAAAGTCGTCTGCTTTCACAGCCATAGCATCACTTGTCCATGAGGTGTACATAACATTAAAGTTTTTAACGCCTTCTAATCCTAATTCATCAACAATTTCTAACGCTTGTTTGAAAGTAGTTAAACTATAATCAGCATCATGAACAATACCCAATGTTAGTTTCTTCTTTTCAAAAGCTCCTAAGAAATTTAAGCTTACAACATGCTCTGTTGTTTTATCGCCATCTTCTTTTAATTCGTATTTATCAATTAAATACTCTCGATATTTCTGAGCAACATTAACATAGTCTAATTCACTTTCACTTAAGAAATGATATTTATAAACAACATCATTATTGTATAAATCAAGGCTCCATTTTGCGAAGGAAGAACCCGTACTAACAGATACCGTTTCTTTCACACGATAAGTTGTTGTAAATCGAGCATAGTTGAATGTTGTTGTTTGCGCAGCACGCATGAAGTCCGCTTGAATCGATGTTTGAGCAGCACCAGAATCAACAATAGCTACCACACCTTTCTTTCCTGTGAAATCAAGGAACCCATACATACCTAGCATTAAATCTTCAACATCGCTACCTCTATTCTCTCTTGGCAATGTTGCATCATTACCATAAATTTGTTTCGAATATGTTTTTGCGTTTTGAGCATCTTTTACACTGTTGAAGCTAATGATTGCTCCAGAGCCATCTGGCAAGATAATTTGTCCTTCACTCGTAACATCTTGATTGGTTGTTAGATAAGGAACAACTTGCATTTCATATATTTTACAAGTATGGCCATATAAATCACCTACATATTGTGGTTCACGGCCTTCAATAATAGAATCATTGATAATGGTTGCCTTTAACCCTTCTTCTGTCAATTCAAAACGAAGACACACTTGGAATGCTGTTGACTGTGCATCACTAGCATTTCCAAAAATCATGTTTTGCTCTTCTGCTAATTCTTGAGTGAAGGCAGTTTGAATCGGTTTCCCTTCTTCATCATATAACCATTTTCCTTCTTCATCACGAGCTTGATAACCACCAACTTGAACTAATTCATCACCAGTAATTTCTCCATCTTCATTATAATCATAATAAACTGGTTTATTGCTGGCTACTAAATAGTTCCCATATGGAACACCCTCATCATCGGTTCCTACCTTGGTTGTGTCATAGATATAGGCATACAACTTTTTATATAGAGTTGTAGATATATTGTAGTTGAACTTCAAAGTATAAGAACTATTAGCAACATATTGTGTTGTATCTGTGATGTATGTAATATCGGGATTATCTCCACTTTGTGATAGAGAATACGATTGTGGGCTATATATTGAACTGATTACTGAAGAATTAGTGAATGGATTCGAGGTACATGGAGAATCTTCTGTGTTGAAGTGTACTCCTGCTTTTAATCCAATTCTACCATCCGTTACTAGCATTTCTTTTAAGTCCCAACGACCCAAGAAGTTTCCATAGGTATCTTTGGCTTCAGTAACAGTTGCCAATTCATTCTCAGCTAAATAAGCTGCACATTCAGCACTATATGTAGCACCAAATCCTGTATATTGTAAAACGTTGCTTCCATTATACAATCCAGCTAATGTACCTGTCTTTGTATAAAATTGTAAATTCCCTCGGAACAAATCATCAAATGTTAGACGATCAAAGTTACTTGGAAAGAATGATTTAATATTGGTAAAATTACCTATTTCATATAAGATATCAACACCATTGTCAACATAATTCAATTTATAGTGAGGAACTGTGATTCCTTGTAGCTTATCATAGTAAGCAACACTATATTCGAAAGTATTAAATCCCGTGGTGTTGGCTCTACCATTTTCATCAAAATAGCGAACAATTAGATTTGATTTTTCATCGCTATAGTCACTGACAGATTTTGCACTACTATAAACAGCAGAGCAAGTAGAAGAATCATTTGTGTTTGTACAAGTGCTGTTTTCAACAACCTTTACTATAGTTGTTGTTTCATCAATAAACATTGTATATTTATCATTTTCAGCTACTTTGTATTCTTTACTCAAAGATTCTTGATCTAGTTCAGCAAAACTATCTATATTAAATACTAATTTATCTGTTTCTATTACGTGTGCTCTTAAACCACCAATGAAATATAATCCTGCAACTACCAATAAAATAATTGCAATGATTGCTGGGAGAATATATCTAAGTTTTAAAAATTTCATTGTCTATTCCCCCCTTCTACAAATACCTCAGAGAAATTTCTCTGTAGATTGTATATATAAATCCAGTCATTTTCTGGAATAAGTCGAAAGCAAGAATACCGATGAAGCAAATAATTAGAATCGCTACTGCTGTTGCAATCAATGTTCCTATACATTTCAATAAGCCGAATTCATGAATTGAAATAAAGCCGAAGAAAGCCATATAGCACATTAAAAACGTTCCAAGACCAATTACCAAAGAGTAAATTGCCTGCTCTTGTTGAGAAACAATATTACTTAAGAACAATCCAAAGAATTTTGCCCATAACAATGGAAATAAAGAATAGCAAAGCATCATAAAGATTTCTTTCATTTTCCCTTTTCCATCAAATAAAGTAGTAATACTCCAGTTGGCAACTGTAATAACGATAATTGGTGCTAATACCATGATAATCTCGGTTAGACTATTCAACTCTGTAACGCTGACTTGATTAATAACAAAACCTGAATATTGGAATTCTAAAATTCTTAAGAAGATTAGAAAAACTACAAAACAAATAGAAACATCCATTCGTGCTCGCTTTTCTCGTTTGAAATAGTCAAATCCTTTTAATGGGTGAAACATAATGAACAATGGATAAGTAATAAATTCTTCCTTAAAAAACTTTAAGAAGTTTTTAATACTTTGCCATACATTAACTTTTTCTTTCGCTACGTTCTCATTCATAGTTTTCACCTGTGTCCATTGAATTTGGCTTTCTATTTCGAATCTTCTTATACGTTTTAATTCCCACCCCAATGACTATTAAACCTATAACTGCAGACATCGCGTATGGGAAATATTTTTTAATAATTTCATCGCGATATAATTTGTATGCTTTTGAAT
>JAEZSA010000131.1 GCA_023422115.1 Bacillota bacterium
ATGGAACCAGAAGATATGATTAATCTTCCAGAACTAGTAAATCGTTTTATAGATTTCTCTGCATCACAATTACATTTGTATTATGCCGAGAAAGAAATTAGAGCTTTCTTTGCAGGTATGGCTACCTCAAAAATCCTTATTTTACAAGGTATATCTGGTACAGGTAAAACCTCACTACCATATGCCATGGGTAAATTTTTCAAGCGAGATGCAGCGATTATATCGGTGCAACCATCTTGGCGTGATCGTGCCGAAATGATTGGATACTTGAATGAGTTTACGAAGAGATTCAACGAAACAGATTTCTTAAAAGCGTTATATGAATCAACATATCGTGAAGATTTAAACATTATTATTCTAGATGAAATGAATCTAGCAAGAATTGAGTATTACTTTGCTGAATTCTTGTCAATTATGGAAATGCCGAATGTGAATGAATGGAAAATTGATATTGTTCCTGATATTTGGGAGAATGATCCTAAAAATTTAAAAGAAGGAAAAATATTGGTTCCTCAAAATGTATGGTTTGTTGGTACAGCGAACCGTGATGATTCTACATTCACTATTACTGATAAAGTATATGATAGAGCAATTACCATTGAGATGAATTATCGAGCAGAATATATTGACGCTCCTTACACTGAAGCAGTGAATATGAGTTATGATTATATGGAGCACCTTTTTCGAGAGGGAATTAAAGCAAACCCAATGGATAGTAAGTTAATGGATAAAATCATCAAAGTCGATGAATTTATCGCAAAGACATTTAAAATCACTTTTGGTAATCGTATTATGAAACAATTAAAGGATTTTATTCCTGCATATGTTGCCTGTGGTGGTAGAGATTTAGAAGCAATTGACTATTTCATTGCAATGAAGATATTAAGAAAGTTTGAAGCATTAAATTTATCCTTCTTACAACAAGAAGTAGCACAACTTATTTCATTATTCAATAAATTATTTGGAAAGGATACTTTCTCAATATCAATTGGCTATTTAACTGAATTATTAAAAACTGTATAGAAAGTTGGTATCTAGATGCGAGTTAAAGATAATTTAGACTTATATTTTGAAAGTCTTGAAGCACTCTTAGCAAAAAACGAAAGCGAGAATGCATTTCCTGAATATTTTTATAATTCGTTTCTAGCTGGTAAGAATAATGTTTATCATAAAGAACTGTCAGAAACCAAGGTTTTTGATGAGGAATGGATTGCAACACTAGAATCTTATTTTCCAAGTATTGAGAAAATTTTAAGGAATCCCAATTCATCAATTCGTTATGATCGTGTAGTTGTAGATGTAGAACGAGCGAAAAAGATAACATCTGAATCAGTTCGTCACTTAGCATCTCATACTCAATATATTCGTGAAGTGAATGAACAAGGAGTAGTTCCAAAGAAGGTGCTTACCACTTATTCTGAACAAGAATTTGCCACTTATGAAAATAGATTTTTAGTTAGTTTGATTTTGCGTTTGGTTGAATTTGTTGAAACAAGATATCGAATCATTAAAGAAAACGTAGAATCCTATACCAAAGACCATACCAATATGAACTCAACCTTTGAAATTGAAGGAACTGAGGTAAAAATTGATATTGATATGGTAATAAAAAAAGGTTTGGATAGTTCCATTAATGTACATAATCGTGAGATATTAGCACGTATCGAGAAATTGCATGAAATGATTACTGGTTTCCGCTCTTCACAATTGGTAAGAGATTTGGAAAAAGCAAAACGAGTAAATCCACCAATTATTAAAACGAATGTTATCTTAAAAAATACCGATTTCCGTAATTGTTATACATTATGGTTATTCATTGATAAGTATTCTAATTTATTCTATGATGTAAAAGTAAAAGAAAAGTCAATTGGAATAGAAGAGAACTTTTCAACAAGCGTTAGTCGTTTGGCATTAATGACTTATGCTATGGTTCAAAGTAACGCAGAAGAACGTTCAGAGAACTTTGAGAATGTTAATGAATATGAACTTCGTCGTAAGAAATTGATGAAGGTAAGAGAAGTACATCCTGATGATATCTTTGATCGTCCAGATCCAATTACTGTTGTTGATAATACTGTAAACGAGTATTTCTTAACTCAATATCGAAACACATTCAATAAGAAATTGGATGAGAATAAGCGAAACTCTTCTAGTTATGATGTTGCTTTAAGAAAGTCATTACGTGAAGTTATTGCTATTAGTAATTCACTATTCGATTCTGTTTTTGATGTTGAGGGAAACGAAGACATCTTTAAGCGTTTAGTCGCAAAAGAAGATCCTAGTGCTGACTTTGAATTAGCAAAAAGAAGATTCCAGGTTTCTAAGGTTATTCGTGAAACAAAAGAAGTCGATTACCAAAATACGATTCGATTGGAAAAAAGATTATTAAAAGAAATGGAAACTGCTAATAATAAGTTGATTAGAGAGAATATGAAAGCTCGTAGCAGTGAAACACGTAAGACATATGTGGCGAAGTTAGAACGACAAATGCGCCTATATCAAAAAGAAAAAATGAAAATTAAGGATAAATTAACGGCTATAACTAGTGAAAAAGATATTGTTACCAAAGAAAAACAACGTCTTCAAAGAGAATTAAAAGGTTTAGCAGAGAAAACAAAGAGAGAAAAGAAAGCAATCGAACAAGCTGAAAAAGAAAGATTGCAAGCTCAACTAAAGAAAATAGAAGAACAGAAAAAAGCAAAAGTGAAAAAAGCTTTAGCCGAGAAATTAGCCAAAGAAAAAGCAGCCAAAGAAAAACTAGCAAAGAAACTAGCAAAAGAAAAAGAAAAGGCAGCTTTGGCGTTACAAACATTTAAGGAACAACAAAAAGCAAAGAGTGCAGAAAAGATTGCTACATCAAAAGCAAAAATCGAAGAAAAGATAAATGAAATAAAACAGACGATAACGACTCCTGAAAGTAAGGAATGATAACAATGTTTAAAAAATTGTTTGCTGGTAATTCATTATTAACGTCATTGATCGCTTTAATTGGTGCTTTCTTAATGATGGCAGCTGTTGGCTTTGCTTGGTGGACACTAAGTAGTCAAAGCAGAACAGATCCATTTGTGAGTACAGTAGGAAATATTGATTTAGAATATACCTTTAAACGGTTTGTTGATGGAACAATTAGTGAACCTATTGTCACAACAGAAGATGTTGATTTCGCAAATACTATTCCTGGGGATACCTATTCTTATGTCATTGTTGTTGAAAACACGGGAAATGTTGATGGACTAAGTTCAATTTACATGTATGGTGTTCATTCATTGATTTATGATGAGGTAGAAGGTTGGATTGCTCTTGATGAAGAAGATCCCACTAGAATCCAAAATTCATTTAATTTTGAAGTGTTAGATATTCAATATCTAACAAGCACAGATGATGAAACATTAGAGACAATCTTTGCTACATTATCTTCAACAAATAATAAAACTTATTTCACACAAGCAGTGGATCGTTACTTCTTAATGGAAAACGAAACTCTAGATAGTGAAGGAAACCAATCTATTATTGCGATATTCTTCAACATTACTTACGAGGGAGAAAACTTCGATAATAATGAATATGTTAGTCAAAGATTTGATATAAATAAAATTGTAATAGAGTGTCGATAATTGAGGTGGTGTGAATGATAAAAAAGATATTAAGTTATGCAATTGGTGCATTAACAGTCTTTTTCTTCATTGCAGCGGTCTTAATTCTTGTCTTAGGAATTCAAGCTTTTCGCAATAATGAACCCTTGAAAATCTTTGGATACACATATTCTGTTGTTCCAACAGAATCAATGGAACCAGAGATTATGCCTGGAGATTTCATTATTGCAAAAGAAGTTGATTTCGAAACAATTGCTATTGGTGATGATGTAATATATTACTCCGAAGCAAAGAATATTTTCATTGTCCATCGTGTAATTGCGATTGATGAAAATGGTTCATTGACAATGAAGGGGATTAATAATCCCGTTCAAGATGAAGAGGTAGTTACAATTGATAATTATATTGGTAAGGTAGTGAAACATGGAAGTTTATTCAATCTTGGCAATATAGTAATCAATAAACGTTTTGTGTTATTTGCGATTATCTTTATTATCTTTGCAATATTGTTCATTACTGAAATGGTAAAGATTGTAAGGACTGTAAAGGAAAAAGACAAATTACGATTAGAAGCAGAATATGAAAATAAACTAACAGAAGAAATTCAAAAAGAACGTGAAAGAATTACCGCTGAAATAAAAGAAGAAATAGACAAAGAAAAATAGAGAAATTGTTTGGGCAAATCCGCTGAAAAGCGAGGACGCAAAACTACAGGGTCTAAAACTTGTTTTAGAAACAAGCATGACAGCCAGTTGCTTATCTAAAATAAGTACTGGCTTTTTATTTTCTCGAGGTGGTCATATGAAAAAAAGCTTTATATTAAGTATCATAATGCTCATAGTTACTAGTTTGGCTGTTCTTGGAGCAACTTATGCATGGTTTCTAAATTCAAAGGCAATAGAAAATGTAGCTTTTGAATCAGGATCTGTTCAATATGTATTAACTGGAGCATTAAAAGATCCTTCTACTTCAGGATACATTATTCCTGGAGAAGAACTGGTCATTCAAGATAATGCAATTGGAGTAGAGAACTATTCATCGATTGAATCACAATTACGAGTAAAAATTGCTTATCAACTGGATGGACAAGATGTTACAGTTTTCACGAATGAAAACACAAACACTTCATCAACTATTGCATCGGTAATAGGTGTTATAGATGATCAGTTTATTTATAATGAAGTAGATGGATATTGGTATTATTTCTATCAAGTAGAGAATCCGATTATTCCAGCTTATGATGAATTAGAATTACTGTTAGAAATAGAAATAATTCATAATTTAATGATTAATGGTAATGTGACTGGTTCTGCTTTTCAAGCAAAAGACTTTGCAGTAACCATCATATTTGAAGCAAAGCAGCAAAAAAATGTCAATTGGGAGGACATCGAATGGGATGTCTTAGCAACAACTTTAATAGAGAATGAATAAGGGAGAAAAAACATGAAAAAGAACAAATTAATTATTTTAATCGTATCGCTTGTCGTTGTATTAGCAGCAGCAACTTATGGTATTACTAGTGCTTGGTTGACTGCTACAGATAATGAATCTGAAACATTCACAATGGGAGATGTTAATTACACACTAACAGGAGCATTGATTGCAAATACCAATCCAATCGTTCCTGGTCAAGATTTAGTAGCTACAGATTTTACTGTTACGAACGCTTCAACAGTAACTTCACAATTAAGAATTCAAATTACGTATACAACAGTATCTGGTGGTTTACCAGCTACAGGAATTGTTTATACAGGAACTACTAGAGGAAATGGAATCATTACTGATATCAACACTTCAACATGGTATTATAG
>JAEZSA010000056.1 GCA_023422115.1 Bacillota bacterium
GACATATGTCATAAATGATAAGAGGTGAATAAAATGCCGAGACCAATGAAATGGCGAAGAGTTTGTTGTATGCCCGTTATCAATAGATTTGGTCCACTTGATCAAGAATTGGAAAAAAACGAGTTTATTAATCTAACTATTGATGAATATGAGACAATAAGGTTGATAGATTTGGAAGGTTTAACACAAGAAGAATGTGCAGACCAGATGAGTGTAGCTAGGACAACAGTACAAGGAATCTATGTTCAAGCTAGGAAACAAATAGCAGAAGCGCTTGTTAATGGTAAAATATTAACAATAACTGGCGGAGAATATCAATTATGTGGTGAATTTGGTATGGGATGTCGGCGTGGCTGTCACAAAAGAAAAAAAGAATGTTTTAATAATCATTAAAAATATTTTTGTGAAAAAAAAGGAGAAGAAACATGAAAATAGCAATTCCGGTCGATAGGAAAGATTTACAAACACAATTATGTAGTTCATTTGGTAGAGCACCATTTTTCTTTGTATTTGATAGTGAAACAAAGGATTCTTTCTTTTTAGAAAATGATGCAATAAATTCTACTGGTGGAGCAGGAATAAAAGCAGCTCAATATTTAGTTGATAATCATGTGAATGCAGTGGTTACATTAAGTTGTGGTGAAAATGCTGCAGCGGTATTAAAAACAGCAAATATTAAAATATTCAAAGCAATTCCTACTGCTGTTGAGAAAAATGTAGAAGCTTATTTTAATCTAGAATTATCTTTACTTGATGATATCCATTCAGGATTGCATCATCATGGTAGTAAATAGCATGAAAATTGCTATTTTAAGCGGTAAAGGAGGAACAGGTAAAACATTACTTGCAGTTAATTTAGCAACTGTAGCATCTCCTTCCATTTATTTAGATTGTGATGTTGAAGAACCTAATGGGCATTTGTTTTTTAAACCAACGATTGTTGAAGAAAATCATATTACTGTTGAGATTCCTCAAGTAGACAATGAAAAATGTGATGGTTGTCGTAAGTGTGTTGATTTTTGTAAATTTAATGCCCTTGTTTATATTATTAATAAATTGTTGGTTTTTAAAAATATTTGTCATTCTTGTGGGGGGTGTATTCTTGTTTGTCCTCCCAAAGCATTAACAGTTCAAAAAAAGATAATAGGAACTATTCAAAAGGGAGTATCAAATCAAGTTACAGTTTATTCAGGAATATTAAAAATTGGTGAAGCATCAGGAGTACCAATCATCAAAGAAATACTTACTAAAAGTAAAATAGAAGAAAATAAAATAACTCTAATTGATTGTCCTCCAGGAAGTGCTTGCGTTGTAATGGAAAGTATTAAAGATGCTGATTATTGTATATTAGTAGCAGAACCTACTATTTTTGGTTCTCACAATTTAAATTTGGTCTATGATTTAGTAAATGTGTTTCATAAACCTTTTGCAGTAGTGTTGAATAAATGCTTAGAGGAAAATAATCCTTCAGAAAAATTCTGTTTAGAAAACAATATTAAAATTTTAGGGAAAATACCCTTTGATACAGAACTAGGATTGTTGAATTCTAATGGAAAAATTGTTGCTCTAGAAAATAAAAAATACT
This sequence comes from Bacillota bacterium, assembly GCA_023422115.1. Lineage (GTDB taxonomy): Bacteria > Bacillota_I > Bacilli_A > ML615J-28 > CAG-698 > JAAYBG01. The sequence continues at coordinate 1,586 of JAEZSA010000056.1, forward strand.
ATGATTTATTTTTATCTATGCTAGAACAAATCACTAAGGAGGTTTTTAATGAAACAACTATTAATTCTTAGTGGTAAAGGAGGAACAGGAAAGACTACTGTAGCTAGTGCTTTAATTCAATTAACAAGAGCAAAAGTATATGCAGATTGTGATGTTGATGCACCTAATTTACATTTATTGATGGCTCAAAAAGAGATTTTTAAAAAAACAAATTATTATGCACTACCAAAAGCACAAATTGATATAAATAAATGTATTGGTTGTGATCTTTGTCGTCAGAATTGTAAATTTGAAGCAATAATTTCAAATGAATTTTATTATGTAGATCCCTTTGCTTGTGAAGGATGTGGTGTTTGTGAATTGGTTTGTCCAATGACAGCAATTACCTTTCATCAAGCTGTAGCTGGCGATTTGATGCTATATCAAAATGATAATAGAATTTTCTCTACTGCTCAGTTGAAAATGGGAAGTGGAACATCAGGGAAATTGGTTTCTGAAGTAAAAAAACAGATGAAAGAATTTGCAATAGATACTGATTTAGCAATCATTGATGGATCTCCTGGAATAGGATGTCCAGTCATTGCTTCGTTAAGCGGTGTTGATATGGTTTTGATTGTTGCAGAACCATCAATATCAGGTAGAAGCGATATGGAGCGAATAATTAAAACTGCAAAGCAATTTAAAACAAAGATAGCAGTTTGCATTAATAAGTTCGATATGAATCTAGAAAGCACAAAACAAATTGAATTATTTTGTCGAGAGCAGGAAATACCAATGATTGGTAAAATACCTTTCGATAAACAAGTTATAAAAGCAATAAATAATGGTCAAACAATTGTAGATATTGAATGTTTGGCAGGAAAAGCTATGATAGCAATTTATGAACAATTAATGAATTCACTGATAAAAATATAAAAAAGGAGAAATATAAAAATGGTGAAAATAGCAGTAGCAAGTGAGAATGAAAAAGTAACAGAACATTTTGGTCATTGCATTAATTTTAATATCTTTGAAGTTGAAAATAATGCAATTGTAAAGAAATCTTCTATTTTAAATCCTGGACATAAACCAGGGTTTCTTCCGAATTACTTAAATCAATTAGGAGTTAATGTAATTATTTCTGGGGGTATGGGTGGTGG
>JAEZSA010000059.1 GCA_023422115.1 Bacillota bacterium
CCATTTATCGTTCTCCATTTTTCATTAAAATATATCATTAACGCCTTGTTGAAGATTCATTTCATCAGCCATAGTAAAGAATCGATTTTTTTGTGGTTAGGGAAATATTTTTCTATTGCAAAAAACGAAAATCTTATTTTTAGTATTATTGTTGGTATCGTAGTTTATTTCTTGTTATATTTGATATTTTATTTCGTAATAAAACTATTTTCACCAAGAAAAGAAAAACTAATCTTAAAAAAAACAAAGGTTCTATCCCGAGTTTTTGGAGCCGTTTTATCGGTGTTAAATACTTATGTTTACTCAGTATTATTACTATTTGTTTTGGGAATCACTATGAGTAGTAGTATATCAAAACCGCTAGCCAACATCATGGCAAAAACAAGCACTAATTTATTTGATATTTCTACTCTTAATTTATATCAAAATGATAATGTGCAGAATTATGAAGCATGGTCAAATGCCTATCATGAGTTAACGGGTTTAAAAGCATTCATCGCATATCAGGAACTAAATGACTTAGCGAATGAATTAGTAGAATTAAATATTTATTTTAGAGATGAAATGATCCCCAATTTATCAACAGCATCCCAAGCAAGAATAGAAAACGCTGTGGTGAATGATAACTATCCATTAGCATTAATGGAAATGGGAGAAAAACGAACTTTATTTTATTATGTTTTACTAGATGAAGAGAACAATCCATTAGTAGATGAATTTTATATAAAATATGAATACTTACTTACTAAAAGAGGATATGTTTATTTCATATATGAAATATTAGAAGACGACTTCACAAACTATTCTTTTGAGGAAATATTTGTATTACTAGAGAATAATAAAATAGAAATCTTAAATCAATTTATTAAAGAAAGTGACCAAGCATATTTTACTGATATATACAATTCAGTGTCTTTTTTTCTTCAAAATCGTGACGACTTGTATCGGTTAAGTAAAATGACAATCCAAGATTATACCATTGATGAATATGTAATATCTTTCAACAATCTATTTTCAAACTCTTCTTCAACAAATTTATTTATTGAAGAATTTTTAGAAGAATACACCAACGAAAGATTGTCAGAAAAAAGCGAATATGAAAAAACAGTATTTAAAACTCTGAAAGAAGCATTTACTATTCACGAGAAGATAAAAGAAAAAATATTTTTGATTGATAGCAAGAATTCCTATCCCACACGATTAGTTTTAGCACGAAACTACAAAGATTTCTTTCAGAAACATACTTGGGAAGAAGAAATTCTTTTATCAAATTATTTTAGTGATACCTTAAGTTCACCAGAATTAATAGGACATGATTTGTATTTCGAGTATTTTGTTTTTGAATATGTTCTAAAAACAGAAGAAGAATTAATTACTTTTAAGGATATTAGCGAGGGATTAATTAGAATAAAGGATTTAGCTAATTCTGGAATTATTACTGATACTGCTAGATATCGCGTCTTAGAAATGATATTTACAAAAGACACAGGATTACTATTTGAATTATCAGATCAAAATCTACTAGCAGAAAATTTGATTAATGACATATTAAACTCGCCTATTATTGATTCTGAAATAAAGGTGTATCTAACAAACTAATAGGAGATTACAAATGAAAGATAGTCTGCAAGCGAAATTATACAATCCTTCATGGGCAGAAGAAAATACAGAAACTGTTGATTTAGGTAAAATTGAATTTCTTAAAGGAAATCCATTTCTTTATAATCCGCTTAATTCACCTTATATAGTTAGTAGCATTGAAGATTATCGAATTAAATACAAAAAAGATTATCAAGCTTTTGGGCACTTAATTAGAAATGCTACTTATTCTCGCTATCGCCGCCGAAGAATAGCAAAAAAAACTTTTGCGTATTGGGAAAAAGATCTCAAGAAAGCACAAGAAACAAGAGTGATTGAGAGCAATAGCGTTATTGAAACATCAGGAGATATTAAAATCAAACGATTCTCTATGAAACTTAAATTATTATTGTGGTTCATGTTAATCATTCTTATTTTCATCAGTTCTTTAACAAACGGATTACTAGTAAAGACATTTGGTGGTAATTTCTTTGTTCAAATGGAAAATCTCCTTTCAAATGGCTTTTCATTAAATTCATGGGTAAAAATAATTTTAGATATTTCCTTGTATTTAATCATTATTACTTTGTTATTTGCAAAATATTACAACATAAATATTCAAGATTTTCAGAGAATTACTGATTGTGCTCATTTCATGCTAGAAAAGAACACAAGGCTATTAGAAAAGGAATACGAAAAGAAAATTAAAAAAGCAAAAACATATTATATAACAAACGTTTTAAGAAAAAACTATACATTTACTCCTTATGCAATGAATTTAGTATGCGAAGGAAAAATTGGCAATCAGACTTTAGAAGCAATTTCTCAAGCGATAATTGATAAAAGCTCTAATTTTAAAAAGAAGAAATTTTGGTTTACATTTTTTAGAAATTTACTGATACTACTTAGTGTCACTGGTACTTTATCAGTAGTGGTTTATGTGACTTATGAGGTAATTAAAAAATTTATTTTCTAAGGGGTGAGGCTTATGACTAGGGATAAAGGCCAATCTGAAAAACTAGAGATAATTAGAAGAACTTTGCTCGAAGATTCAAAGAATAGAGAGAAATATTTGAAGATAAGAAGCGAAAAGGGACTAATCAACGAAAACAGCGCTAAAGAGCGATATTTGTTTAATGAGCAATCAATTACCATAAATAAAGAAGGTGAAATCATGACTGAAAAACCTAATACTGTAGTTGTAAATGAAGAAATTGCAGCAGAAAAAACACTAAAACCAAAAGAAAAGAAGTTAGTTCTTTCTGATGCGCAAAAAGCGAAAGAAAAAGAACGCTTAGTGAAGGAAAAAGAAAAAGCGAAAGAAAAAGAACGCTTAGCGAAGGACAAAGAAAAAGCAAAAGAAAAAGAACGCTTAGCGAAGGAAAAAGAAAAAGCGAAAGAAAAAGAACGCCTAGCTAAGGAAAAAGAAAAAGCGAAAGAAAAAGAACGTTTAGCGAAGGAAAAAGAGCGCTTAAACAATAAAAAAGAACAACAACAAGAAAAAATAAAAACTGAAAAGTTGGCCAAACAAAAAGAAGAGCAAGAGAGAATTGAAGCCGAAAAATTGGCCAAACAAAAAGAAGAGCAAGAG
>JAEZSA010000097.1 GCA_023422115.1 Bacillota bacterium
TTATTTACTAACAGAAGATATTGAATTTACCGTTAGTAATGTTATAAAAGGAGAAAAGATAGGTTGTTGCAATCAAGCAATTTTCTATGATGAGCAACCAATCAAATTTAGTCAATCTTGGAAACAAAGAATGCGATGGGCTAGAGGATATCTACAGGTATATGGAAAATACGGATGGGCAATGGTGAAGGGATCGTTGAAAGGCAACTTTTCTTGTTATGATATGAGTATGACAACAATGCCAGCAATTGTTCTAACCATCCTTTGTTTCTTGTCTAATATTGTTAATTTAATTATTGGATTAGTTTTAAAAACACCAATTTTATTAACGTTAAAGCCGTTTTTAGATATTTTTATTAGTATTTATCTTACTGTATTTATTCTTGGAGCAATTACAATTATTAGTGAGTGGAAGAGAATACATACTAGTACGTTTAAGAAAATTTTATTTGGCTTTACTTTTCCGATATTTATGATGACGTATATTCCAATATCATTTATCGCTTTATTTAAAAAAGTTCATTGGGAACAAATAGAACACAAGAAAGCAATGACCCTAATGGATATAAAAAAGAAAAATTGAAAATAGGGAGACTCTAAAAGAGTCTTTTCATTTGTCTATATTTAATGAAAAGAATAATAAAACATGTTATAATAGTATAAAATAATTTAGTATGAATTGTGGGGAGGAAAGTATGCATCCAATCGTATTATATATAGTAATTTTTACAGCAAAAATTATCGAAGTCACTATAGGTGTATTTAGAATGGTTCTGATAACAAAAGGAGAGAGAAAGCTAGCAACGATTATCGCCTTTTTTGAAATTATAATTTGGTTATTGGTGGTATCTACAGTATTAGTCAATATTACTGAAGACCCATTTAAAGTACTTGCTTATGCAGCGGGTTTTGCATTTGGCCAAATGTTTGGATCACTATTAGAAGACAAAATCGCTCTTGGTAATATTAGAGTGGAAATTATAGCTGATGAGCAGGTCGGTATAAAACTTGCCAATTATTTGCGTGAGAATAATTTTGGTGTTACAACGATGGAAGCTTCGGGAATGACATGCAAGAAAATGATAATTTTTCTTTATGCTGCTCGTAAGCAAATAAAACATATAATGGATTTATGTAATGAAATTTCAAAAGAACTGGTAATAACAGTGGATGATATTAAACCAATCAGCGGGGGATATTATTATAAAATAAGAAAGTAGTGGATCTATTTTCTTTTTTGATGTCTATTGCATGGGAAAACAAAATATGATATACTGAAATCCCATAATTGAGGTGAATCTTATGATGGAAGAAGTGCTAAAAAAAATAGCAAATTTATTTAATAGAGCAAACATTACATGGGCTTTAGGTGGTTCATGGATTCTAAAAAAACATGGTTTTAATAGAATGCCAAGAGATATTGACATTATGGTTATTGAAAGTGATATTGATAAAGCAAAAGAAATCTTAACAAGTATTGGTGAGATAAAAGAAAGCAAACCTCAAGATAGATTCAATACCAAATATTTTTATCAATTTATCGTAAGTGGTGTTGAAGTAGATATATTATGTAAATTTATTATCTATTATAAAGAAACAACTTTTCATTATTTATTTGATAAACAAAGCATAAGTGATGTTGAATACTTAGGGGATATAAGGATTAATTATTCATCAATAGAAGATTGGTATGTATTATACTCCTTAATGGAAAGACCTCAAAATTATTTGCATGAAATCGAAAAATATCTAATCACAAAAGGAATCAAGAATACTTATTTATTTAAGAGAATCCTGTTAGATGTACCAGACAATCTAAAAAAACAAATTGTAAACAACTTAAAAAAAATAAAACGTGATTTAATATAGCATTGAGAAGGGAATCTATATGAATGATAATAAGGGTATCCTAACATTACGATGGATTTCCCGTAGTGTTGGACTAATTTTTGTTGTTACACTTTTTTTGTTCTTTATTGGAGAAAAGGGTTGGGAAGACCTTCATATACTATCATTTATCGATATTGCTTTACTAATAATCATTTTATTTTTTATCGTTGGGGTATTCCTTGGTTTTTATAAAGAATTTTGGGGCGGTATTATTATTATTGCCAGCATTCTAATTTTTAATATCATAGATATTATTGCCTTAGGTAGTTTTAATTGGCAACTTGATTTATGGTTTTTATTAATACCAGGAGGTTTATATTTAATTGTTTATTATTTATCTTCAAAGAATAAAAAAGGAAAGAATAAAAAGGAGTGAAGACTCCTTTTTTTAATTGAGAGGAGAATGATATTTGCTTTTCATCGCAAATATGATATAATATAAAAAGCGAACAAAGGAGGCGTAATCATGATTTATTTAGATTATTCAGCAACAACGCCTGTAGATAAAGATGTATTGAATGCTTTTTGCAAAGCATCAAAAGATTTCGTTGGAAATGCAAACTCCCTTCACATATTGGGAGAAAAGTGCAAAAATCAAATTACACAAGATAGTGAAGAAATACTTAATAATTTAGGTCTCGACAAAGAGAAATATGAAATTATATATACAAGTGGTGCTTCAGAAGCAAATAATCTTGCTATTAAAGGTTATATAGAAATGTTTGCTCCCGATAGCCACATTATTACGACTAATTTTGAGCATCCATCTGTGACAGCTCCGCTTGGCTATTTACAAAACAAAGGATATCATATCGATTTTGTAAAAACGAACAAACACGGTGTGGTTGATTTAGCAGATTTAGAAAGATTAATCACCGATAAAACAAGATTAGTGTCTATTGTTTCTGTTAACAGTGAAATTGGAATTAAACAACCCATTCAAGAAATAGCACTGCTCCTTAAAAAATATCCTCAAATCGTTTTTCATTGTGATATAACACAAAGTATTGGGAAAGTGAAAGAAGATTGTACTGATATTGATATGATGAGTTTTTCTGCACATAAGTTTTATGGAGTAAAAGGGGTAGGAGCATTAATTAAGAAAAAGCAAATTAAATTAATCCCTCAAATTCATGGTGGAACAAGCACTTCAAAATATCGTAGTGGAACACCATTTCATCCTTTGGTACATTCTATGGCATATGCAATGAAATTAGCGACAGAAAATTTTAATATTCGCTATCAAAAGACAGAAATGATCAATCACTATCTTGTGAAAGAACTATTAAAAATAACTCAAGTTAAAATAAATGGTCATGAACAAGCTATTCCTCATATTGTTAATTTAAGTATTATTGGGAAAGATAGCATTGAAATTGTTCAATATATGAGTAAAAAAGGGATTTATTTATCTAATCATACAGCTTGTTCGAGTAAGCAACCCATGTCACTAGCGGTTTATAATTTAACTAATGATAAAGAATTAGCATTGTCAAGTATTAGAGTTAGTTTGTCTTATTTGACAAAACTGAGTGAGATTGATAGTTTCATTCATGCAATCAAAGAAATGGTGAATTAAAATGAAAGTAATTTTAGTAACTGCTATTTGGTGTACTAGTTGCTTGATTATGAAACCACAATATCAAGAACTAGTGAAAAAGTATAAAGTACCAGAATTTGTTGAACTAGATTTTGATATTGATGAAGAAGAAGTGGATCAATTAAATATAGGGCATACATTGCCTGTTTGTATCCTCATGAAGAACAACCAAGAAGTAAAAAGAATTATTGGGGAAAAGAAAATAAAAGAAATTGAAAAGATATTTGAGGACTTATCACATGTATAAAAAAATATTCGGTATCGTAGGGGTGTTTTTTCTGCTTTTCTTTTTTAGTTTTTCTAATTTAAAAGTAAAAGCAGAAGAAAATCAAAATATTCCTATTCATTTTTTCCACACGACTACTTGTTTTAATTGTAGTGAAGAAGAA
>JAEZSA010000185.1 GCA_023422115.1 Bacillota bacterium
AAAATCATTGAAGAATACAAAAAAGAGAAATAAAAACTAAGGGCTATATTCATAGCCCCTTCCTTTTTAGGAGGGAATATGCGTCTTGAATATCTCATCGAAGTGAATGAAATGCCAATCAAAGAGTATCTTCTGTATAAGGGTTTATCACGCAGACTAGCAAGAAAGATAAAACTTTATGGTAAGATGTATATCAATAATCAAGAAGCCTTGAATTATCATCTTGTGAAAAAAGGGGATCTTTTAGTAATCGAATTTACAGAAACACTAAACGAAGAAATCATAATTAGTACGGAAAACCTCGAGATTTTATATGAAGATGAAGATTTATTGGTGATAAATAAACCGCATAATCTAGCAATTCAACCTTCTAGGCGTCATCAAGAAGATAATCTCATCTCTAGATTGAAAGCTTTCTTTGTTGCTAATCAGATATCGTCGAATATTCATATTGTAAATAGATTGGATTATGCAACATCTGGATTAGTTTTAGTTGCGAAGAGCGGATATATTCATCACCAACTAACCAATAAGGATCAAGTCCATAAAAAATACCACGCGCTAGTAATCGGTAAATTAACAGAAAAAGAAGGGACAATTTGTCTTCCTATTGCCCGATTGAAAGAAGAGGATATTAGAAGAGGGGTTAGTGAATTTGGAAAAGAAGCTATTACCCATTATAAAGTGATTACAGAATATCAAAATATAAGCTTATTAGAATTAATTCTAGAAACAGGACGAACGCATCAAATAAGGGTTCATATGGCATATATTGGTCATCCTATTGTTGGTGATAAACTATATGGTACAGAAGAGGAACGCTTGTATTTACATTGTTATGATATGGAATTTATTCATCCTAAAACGAATAAAGCAATGTCATTTACAAAAGAAATAAAATGGAATGTTTGAAAGTCTTGCATTCATAGAAAAATTTAGTATAATAATATCGTTAATAACAAAAGGTGAGAAAAAATGAAAAAATTATTTTTAGTTCTTGTATTTAGTTTTACTTGTTTATTTTTAACTGCATGTACACCCGAAGAAGAAGAAAAAGAATATGTGATATCATTGACCGGAAATGCTACTGTTGAAGTGGAAGAACAAATTCAATTATCAGCAAGTGTGGCTGATTTATCAGGAGCAAAGTTTGTTTGGGAATCTTCTAATGAAGAAGTTGCCACAGTTGTAAATGGAACAGTAACGGGACTATCTGCAGGAGAGACTACAATAACGGTAAGGGTTGAAGGAAATAGTGAAATTGCTTCAACATCTAAGAAAATCACTGTAATAGCTAAGGAAATACAATATCAAATTAGCTTATCTAAAAATGTAGTTACCTTGGAAATTGGTCAAGAAGAAACAATCGTTGCTAGTGTTACACCAAGTATCGAACTTGTTTGGTCATCTCAAAACAAAAATATTGCCACTGTTACCGATGGAAAAATAACTGCTGTATCAGCAGGGAACACAACAGTATCAGTTGCTACAAGCGATAATAAAGCATCCATGACCATTACAGTAGTCGTAACAGCACCTAAAAATTTAACACCGGAAGAAGCACAATATAAACTAGCATCCCAAATAGATGCTTATCTTACTGCTACTAGTGGAAGATTTACTTTATTTACCAGTGATGGAACAGAGGAATTAACATTAGAATTACAATTTAATATTGAAACAGGGCTTTTCAAAGGAGCAAAATACGTGGAAAGTGGAGCTTCTAATGGTGCAGTATATATTAAAGATGGTTATGCTTATATGAATTCCAACGATACAACAAGTAAAACCATTCTAACAGCAGCAGAAAACCAAAGATTGGTAAGTCAATATGGTTTTGGTAAAGTTGCTGAGCATGTTATTCTATATTCCGAAGACGATGCTTTGTTTGCTGTTATGAGTTTTAAAGAAGAAGAAGATGGAGTTACCACATTTGATATTGATGTTGCTAATTATAAAGGAACTATCATGGATTTTGCAGGTGTAAGCAGCGCTCAGTTGCTTGTAAAGATTGTAAATGACGAAGTTATTGAAGTGGAATTAATTGTTGTTAAAACAAACACATATATTATTAAAGGGTACTTTTTAGGAACAGAAGTACAAAGCATTGCTTATCCAAGTGATTTAAATACCTACCCAGAAGTTTAACAAGGAACTCCTCAAGAAGAATTTAACATTCTGATTGGGGATTTTTTTATTTTCGATGTAATAGTACTTTAAAAAACAAAGCAATTATGATATGATAATAATATGAAATCGCTAACTTTAAAATCATATGGGAAAAATGAAATATCATTTTATTTGGCAGTGGAAGAGTATCTATTGAATACTTGTCAGGAAGATGTGTTTTTTTTATGGGATTTACAAAAATCAATTATTATTGGACGGAATCAACTCTTGGCAGCGGAAGTAAATGTCGATTTTGCTACCAAAATTGGAGCAAATATTTATCGAAGACCCAGTGGTGGGGGAGCAATTTTTGCGGATGAAGGTTGTTTTATGTTTAGTTTCATTAGTAGAATAATTTCTAAAGAAGAA
>JAEZSA010000195.1 GCA_023422115.1 Bacillota bacterium
CTCGCAGGATAAGTAATATTAGAAAACCAACCATTACTTACTTCCTCTAACCCTACCATTTTATAATATGGAAAATAATCATCACTATAAAATTGTGTGGTGGTTAAACCGACAATATTTGTTTCAACTCCTAAAGTAACTTCTAAAGTTCCTGGGTCAATATACATTTTCTTTGGTAAAGTTACGGTATCAATTAGAATACTAGAGTCGAAAAAGACATTGTTTACCACTCCACCTTCGCTTTCCATATTTTCATATAATACAGCAAAACGAGTTGATTGTGCTTGCAATGATACAGAAGCAGCTACTACTCTATCAATAGCAACATAAGAGTTTTCAAAAAGACCATAGTTATAAACCATCAATCCAGCAATTGCAAAAAAGCCACCTTCTGCTGTTAAGCCTGCTGCATTACCACGAAAATCGTGTAAATAAATATGACTTACAGTACCAAAATTTTCACCGATAAAAGAAGATGCAGTACTCAATGTCTTAAACTTATCAGGTTGTAACATAACGACATCGACTAATCCAACATTCTTTACAACTCCACTTTCTGAAATCTTCGCAAATAGAGCATAAGAACTTAAACTATAAGAACCCTCTTCATAAAAAGCATATTCCGTTAAATTCTTAATAGGAGCATAAAACAAGTTAGAAATTACAAATCCTTGACCATCAAAAGTACCACTAAAACCATCTTCTCCCCAACCAATTGGTTTGATGAATTTATAAAGCATGGATGCCATACTATAGTCAATATCATCGCCTAATACATATTGAAAGGATAAATAAAGTGATTTGTAGGTTGGTGAGTTACACACTTCTCCAAAATAGTACATTTCTAGTCCATCACCAATAACAATAACATATTCTTTACTGCCATCGGTCATGATTGTTAATGGATTAATTGGATCTTCGTTTCCATCAACGAATAAACTCATATCAACGTATTCAACATTATTTGTTGAAACGTTTTTTATTTCAGCAAGTTCACTATTCCAAACATCACTACTTAATCTTGTCGCTTGTTCAATTTTATCAGCATCACTAAGAATAACTTTAGTACCGATAAAAGTAAAAGTAACTGCTACAACAATAGCAATAAGTCCCAGTATTATTTTTTTAATTAATATTTTTTTTGTTTTCATAACTAATTTCCTCCATTAGGGATTGCATCAATTCCCCATATTTGAGAAAAACGATTAGCCTGAACAATTTCCACTCTGATATTTAGAATTAGGTCGCAAGTATCAATATATGTTCTACTGATTTTTGGTAAATAGGAATCACCACCAAAAATAAATGGTAGCGTTGCTAGGACTCCTTTTTCCAAAGGTTCAGTATAGTATACATACTTTGTATCTGCGTCATAATACCACAAGCTACTATATCCATCCTCTCCACTTACTCGCCAACTATTATCCGCTAAATGAAACGGAAAAATATTTTCTCCTTCGTGGTAGATAGAATAGATTTGTTCAGTATTAAAACTGTAATAGAATCTAGTTACCTTCCATTCATCATATACTTTAATTCGCAAGTATGATGTAATGTCTGGTGTTAACTGGATTTGGACTTTAAAATCATCAAGAAAATGAGGGACATAATCTGTATCTCCTTCATGTTGTTCTAAAACTGTAGATTTTAAAGATCCATTGATATATAATAATCCCTTTTCGCTGTCATAACAATTAGGAGCAGCAATAGGGTCAAAGGCATTTTTGGTTACTAAAATTTCTTCTTCATCAAGATATTCAAAATAGGCATCAATTTCAACTTCGATACCTCCGACAGTAATAGTGCCACCAATAGAACCATCTTCTGATAACCAACTAAAGGTTATTGGAAGCATAATTGATAATACTAGTACAATAGCCAAAAGAATAATGAATGGTACATGCTTCTTAACGATCTGTTTCATAATTAGCACCTCCATAATTATCCAAACCTTGAATTGCTTGAATTTGAAGAGTTAGGCTAAATTGCTTGGTTAGGTATCCTTCAGTTTCTATTAAACCATAGTAATCGCCGAAAAAGGCTACTCTTAGAGAAGCCGTATTTGAACTTTCTATTGTTGTTAATTCTCTTCCTTCTTCTTCATAAAATAAAGCTAATTGTTCAAAATTGTAATTTTGTACTGCTTGATAAACATGATTTGGATTGCTAGAATTAAAGCCAACAATGGGGCTTGTATAGGTAGAATTACCAATAATAGTTCTAATTAAAGTACTATAATCAACAATACTACTTGAAGTTGCATCTAGAATGATTACATATAATAATCCTGGAATGTAATTTGGTGTTTCATTGCTAATGTCATTATCTAATATTTCAATACGATTACGAATCGGAATTAATCCTGAAGTGATTATTCCCGTATTGGTGATGGTAATATCATAATAAGTAGCTAAACTATTAAAGATACTACTTTGATCAACAGCGATATCATTTGCAAGATCCACATATGCTAAATCTTTTAAGTCGATAGAATAAACAATTGTTTCAGTACTATTTACTTCTACTTCGATATTCGCTTTTACCTCACCCATTGCAAATGTACCATCGGTACTATCAGTAGCAGTAAGGTAGGCTAAAGATGTTCCCAAGCCAACGGCTAGAACCATAATTAAAACGATATTCAAGATTATTAATCTAACATTTTTGCTTATTTTTTTCATGTTTAGATTATCTCCTTTAGCCATTATTTTAATTTCTCTTTATTGTCTTCTTCTATCTTTCCCTTTTTTATTTCCTTTATAATTGCTGTAATCAAATAGCCAACAACAATTACACTAATAAAAGCAATGATAAATGCTGGACTACCAATTACTTTAACAATAAATCCCAAATAACTAATCGTAAAGACAAATTTTCCCACAAAATCAGCAGAGGATATCTTATCGTCTACTGCAGCTCCTTCACGGATACCTTGTGTTTGAATTTCATCATTAGTGGGATTGATATAAATTACAGCATGGGTTACATTATGCCCTTCATTATTAACAAAAGTAATATAATCTCCCACCTTTACATTATCATATACTTCATCCCGCTCATATGTCCTAATATAAATAACAGAACCGATTTTAATATCTGGTTCCATACTACCAGATACAACGACTAGCGCACGATAACCAAATAAATATAAAGCAAAATGAGCTATAATCGCTAATGTTAAAATACCCGCAGTTACATAGCCAATGTAACTAAATACTTTTTTCATAAAGCTTTCCTTATGCAGCTAATCCTGTTGAGAAATCAATTGAACCCATGTCAGCCCATTCTACATATCCATCTTGTTTTGCTTGGAAGGTAATGGTGATTACTAAACCTGTTGCTGCTTCATAATCATTACCAATCAATGCGCCATTATACTCTAATGAAGTAAACATCGTATACGCAGTTGTATTAACAGCAATAGTTTCATCTGGACCTGTTCCTGTTCCTAAATACCAATAATTGTCACTATAATAC
>JAEZSA010000036.1 GCA_023422115.1 Bacillota bacterium
GCTAATGAACAAGTGAAAAACCTTTTAGAAACCACAAAAATTCGTAGCGAAGAAGAAGCAAAGAAAATGCACTTACAAGCAGAAAAAGATTTAAGAGCGTTAGAAATTAAATTCGAAGAAAAAATTAAAGAAGAGCAAATTGATATCGATCAAAAAACAACAAAAGAAGATGAATTGATGATCAAAAACGCTACGAAACAAATAGATCAAGCAATTGATTATATTTTAAAACAGGTGATTGTTGAATGATTGTGCCAATGAAGAAAGTCCACATCGTGGCCTTGAAGGAAGATCAAAGGGCATTGTTAACATCGATTCAAAAAAGTGGTGAATTAATGCTGCTTGCATCAGAAGATGTACTCATAGATGAAGATGCTATATTTGAAGAAAATGTGATTCGAAGAACAGATAAATCAATGCGCTTTTTGAAGAAATTTCAAGAAAAGCAAAAATTATTCAGTAATTATCATGAAGTTGATTATCAAACATTTGTTACTCCAGATCCAAAACGAGAACAATTGTTAGAACAAGTAGAAAAAGCGGAAGAAAGATTACAACAATTAAAGAATGAAAATGATTCGTTAAAAGAATCAATTCTTTTTTTAAATACTTGGAAAGAATTAGACTTACCGCTAGATAAATTAAATAGTTCAAAATATGTCAATATTCACTTAGGCTTTGTTGAAGTAAAGAATGTCGAAGCTTTGAAAATATTAATTTCTGAGGTTGGTAGTGAATTAAATTTCTTTGGAATAACTTCAGAAGGGCAAGCAGCCTTAATCGCTAATTATTATGAAGAAGAACAAGTAGCAATGGAAAAGATTCGCTTGTTAGGTTTTAATGAAATTACATTACCAAAAGAACCACTCTTTGTTAGTGAAATGATTGCTAATAAACAAGGTCAATTAGAAGCCAATGAACAAATGATGCTGTCGATTACGGAAGAGATGCAAATACAATCAAAACAATTGACAGAATTAAAACTTCTAAGTGATCAAATGGCTACCATTAGCGAATTAAAAAAAGCCCCAATAACAAAAACGTTATCTACTATTTATATGCAAGGCTGGGTAAGAAGTGATCGCCAAAAAGCATTAGAAAAAGCGATAAAAGAAGTTACAGATTACTATGATATTGATTTTTATGATCCAAGCCCTGAGGAAACACCACCGACAGTTACAAAAAATAATCGTTTTGTGACTGCGTTTGAGACAATAACAGATATGTTTGGAAAACCTAATCCCAATGAAGTGGATCCTAATCCAATGATGTCATTCTGGTATTGGATTATCTTTGGAATCATGATGGCTGATGTAGGTTATGGTTTAGTGATGTTGATTTTATTTGCTACTATGATTAAATTGATGAAACCAAAAGGAAACGCTTTGAAACTCTATAAAGTATTAGCGTTTAGTGGAATTACAACGGCAATTTGGGGAGCTTTATTTGGTAGTTATTTTGGAGTTACTTGGAATCCAATCCTATTTATACCAATGGATGATCCACTAACTATGCTCATTTTATCTCTAATTATTGGTGTACTTCATGTTATCTCAGGGTTGTTAGTGAAGATATATGCTAATATAAAAAGTAAGCAGTATTTAGCAGCTCTTTATGACCAAGTAAGTTGGATTCTAATTATTATTGGACTCGGACTTCTATTCTTACCAAAGTATAGTCAAATTGGAACAATACTAGCAATTATAGGAGCATCACTGATTGTTCTTTTTGCTGGCCGTAAAAGTAAAAATATTGTGGGACGATTAGGAAGTGGACTATATGCATTATATGGTGCTACAGGTTATATGAGTGATATACTTTCCTATTCAAGAATTCTTGCTTTAAGTTTATCAACAGCAGTAATTGCTATGGTTATGAACATGTTAGCAGGAATGATTCAAGGATCGATTATCGGATTTGTTTTTTCTATTGCTATTTATTTAGTTGGTCATGTCTTTAATTTATTAATGGGATTATTATCAGCTTATGTACATGCCAGTCGTTTACAATATATTGAATTTTTTGGTAAATTCTATGAGGGCGGTGGCTATGAATTTAAACCTTTATCTTTAAAATTAAAATATATAAATGAAATTAAAGAAAATTAACATTCATTAGGAGGAATATTATGAGTGATGGATTAATTATTGCAATTTTTGGAGCTGCTTTAGCAGCGATTTTACCTGGAATTGGTTCAGCCGTTGGTGTACAAATGGGCGGTAGAGCTGCAGCAGGTGTGGTTGCTGAAAAGCCAGAATTATTTGGTAAACTTTTAATCTTACAAGCTTTACCAGGAACACAAGGTATTTATGGTTTCTTGCTTGCTATTTTATTATTAATACAAATTGGATTACTTGGCGGTGGAGCTGTTAGTCTAACAGAAGCACAAGGCTGGGGCTATTTTGGTGCATGTATGCCGATTACTATTGTAGGTTTGATTTCAGCAATTTATCAAGCAAGAACAGCGGTAAGCGCTATTCATATGGTTGCAAAACAACCAGATACATCAGCAAAAGGAATGACAATGGTAGCATTAGTTGAAACATATGCCATTCTTACTTTACTTGCAAGTATTTTAATTCTTTTTGGTCTATAGGAAGAAGTGACGAAAGTGGGAAGCAGTTCAATCTATCAAAAAATCGAAGAAAAAGGCTCGTTGGATTCTGAAAAGATCTTAAAAACTGGTGAAGTGAAAGCCCAAGCCCTACATGATGAAATAATAGCGAATGCTTCTAAAGAAATCGCCTTCATGCTAGAAAAGGCTCATCTTCGAGGACAAGATTTGGTAAAAATGAAAGTTACCGAACAAGAGCAAGCAGCAAAACAACGTACCTTAGCGAAGAAAAAAGCCCTTATTGACGAAATGTTTCAAAAAGTATTAGATCGTTTATTGGCTTTAAGTGATGACAGTTTATGTAAATTAGTGATTGATCTAATCAATCAAGAAAAAATTGTTGGTGATGAGGTCATCTTTGTTTCTAAAAATGATTATGAGCGATATCTTAATCTATTTGCCAATAATCAAACAAAAACAGATTTGTGTAACCTAGATAAATTAAATCGCATGGTGAAAAAACCAAATGTTCATTTACAATTATCCACTACACCTGTGAATATCAAAGGTGGTTTGCTTCTTTCAGGGAAAACTTTTGATATTGATCTATCTTTTGAAACAAAAATCAAAAACTTAAAAGAAACCTATGAAATGAAGATTGCAGAAATTTTATTTGGGGG
>JAEZSA010000129.1 GCA_023422115.1 Bacillota bacterium
GCTTATCCCTTAAAACTGGAAATGCCTGTGTTTTAAAAGGAGGAAGTGAAGCTATCAATAGTAATCGTGTTTTATCAAAAATTATGCAAGATGCAATCAAACCATTTCTTCCAGTAGAATCTATTACTTTTATCGATAGTTTTGATCATAGTGTTGTCGATCAATTGATTAAAATGAAAGGATTGATTGATTTAGTTGTTCCTCGTGGAGGAAAAGGGTTAATCCAACATGTCGTTCAAGAAGCTCATGTGCCTGTTATTGAAACTGGAGCAGGCAATTGTCATATCTATGTCCACAAAGAAGCAGATTTATCGATGGCACAAGAAATTGTGATTAATGCGAAAGTGAGTCGACCTTCTGTATGTAATGCTGTGGAAACATTGCTTGTAGATCAAGAGATTTCTCAAAGTTTCCTTCCCATCATCGCCAAACAATTACAAAAAAATCATGTGTTGATTAAGGGTTGTCAGAAAACGAAACAAATAATCAATTGCGAATTAGTGGAAGATGAAGATTTTTATGAAGAATATAATGATTATATTATACGAATAAAAATAGTTGATGATGTTCATCAAGCAATTAACCACATTAATCACTACGGAACCAATCATTCGGATGCTATCATTTCTAATAATCCAATCATTTGGGAAGACTTTTTAAATCAGGTGAATAGTGCTTGTGTTTATGTCAATGCATCCACTCGCTTTTCAGATGGTGGAGAATTTGGTTTTGGAGCTGAACTGGGAATCAGTACGCAAAAACTTCATGCTCGTGGACCAATGGGATTAAAAGAAATGACCTCTTATAAGTATAAAATCTATGGAAAAGGACAAATCAGAATATGAGTTATAAATTAGGTTTTCTTGGAGTAGGAAAGATGGGAAGTAGTATTTTAAATGGAATTATTACTGCCAATCTTTATCGAAAAAATCAGATTCTTTTATATGATGTGAATCAAACCGTTAAAGATGCATTGAGAAATGAAGATTACTCTATTGCATCAGATGAATTAGAGGTTGTTGAAGCATGTGAATATGTCATACTTGCCATTAAACCACAAATGTTTTTTGAAGTACTACCTAAAATTTCAAAAAGTAACCATAAGCCATTATATATTAGTATTGCTGCAGGAATATCAATTTCTAATTTGCAATCAACATTAGGAAAATTAAAGATTGTTCGTGTCATGCCGAATACTCCTGCTTTGATAGCCGAAGCAGCAACAGCAATTGCGAAATCTGATGAAGTAGATGAAACATCCTTTCAAGAGATTAAACAAATATTTACTAGTATAGGGATAGTAAGGGAAATCCCAGAAATCTTGATGAATGAAATTGTTCCAATCAATGGTAGTATGCCAGCATATTTATATTATTTTGTTCAAGCATTTATTGAAAATGCAATGAAAAATAAGATAGAATATGAAATAGCTCGTGACTTGGCCTGTCAAGCAATCATTGGATCAGCCCATATGATCCTTGCTACACAAAAATCACTTGACCAACTGATTAAAGATGTTTGTAGTCCTAAGGGAGCGACACTTGCTGGTCTAGAAGTTTTGGAAAATCGTGAATTTAAAAAGATTATTGAGGAGGCTTGCGAAGCTTGCATTAAGAGGTCAAAAGAACTAGGCCAATTGAAACCGTAACCAAATACGGTTTTTTTTTAGAAATAGATATTGACATATGTCAATAAAGGTGCTATCCTTATTATAGACATATGTCAATAATTAAAAAGGAGGTGAAGAAATGCCAAGACTAGATGGAACAGGTCCACAAGGATTAGGATCAAACACAGGAAGAGGAATGGGATTATGTAATAATGCTGATCTTTCTTTGAAAAAAGGTCTAAATAGTGGCTATGGATGCCGCAGATTATTTAATCGTCGAGGAATTTGCCAACGCAATCGATTTTTCAATCAATACAATGCAACTTTTATAACAAAAGAAGAAGAAAAAGTTTTATTGGAAAAACAAATTAAATTATTAGAAGATGAATTAACCAAATTAAAAGCAAAAATAGCGATTGAAAATGTTTAGTTTAAAAGTAACCCTTTCTTACTTGGAAAGGGTTTTAACATAGAAAAATATTGACATATGTCAATTACAAGCATATAATAACAGGGTATAAAAAAGAAATCTTACTAGTAAAGGAATGATGAAATGAAAGTTCATGTTTTAGTAGAAGATAAAGTTAGAAGAAGAGGTTTTATTGCCGAGCATGGTTTATCATTATTCATTGAAGATGAACACTTGTCTATTTTATTTGATGTTGGCGCAACGGATGTTTTTCTTCAAAATGCTAAAGAAAAAGGATTGAATTTAAATAATTTAGATTATGTGATTATTAGTCATGGACATTATGATCATGGCAATGGACTTGACTTTTTGATGCCAGCATCAAAGACAAAAATCTTCATACAAGAAGTAGGATTAGATTCTAAATATGCGAAAGAACAAGAAAATTATCGAGAAATTGGTTTATCTAATAAAAGTGAACTTATACAAAGATTACGTTCCAATATCATGAAATTAAATGGAGACTATCAAATCAATGAGAGAGCAATGATTCTTAATACCCTTTCTCCTAACAATGATTTTGAAAAGATAGCCCCAGAATTCTTTGTTTCGCGAGACCAATATATCGTAAAAGATCTATTTCCTGATGAACAAATTCTAGTCATCAACAGTGCCAAGGGTTTAATTGTATTTTCTGGATGTAGTCATGTAGGAATCGTAAATTGGTTAGATCGAGTTCAACAGAATTATCCCAATATTCCTATTTACGCGTTATTTGCTGGAATGCATTTAGAAAAAGCAAGTGAAATACAATTAAATAAAACAATAGAAAAATTATCGCAAGCCAATATTAGCCATATATATCCAATTCATTGTACAGGGTTCATGGCTACTGCAAAAATAAAAGAACATTTTATAGATAAATGCTCAATTTTGTATACTGGCGATACTGTAGAAATATAAAAATAGAAAAAGGAGTTTTAAAATGAATGAAAATAAAAAAGCTTGTGCCGATAGCGAGTGCACAAAAGAATCATGTGAAGGATGTAGTAGTAATCCCCAAAGTTTGCTAGAAAAAACGAATCAATATAGCAATATTAAAAAAGTAATTGGAGTTGTTAGTGGAAAGGGTGGAGTAGGAAAATCATTAGTCACTTCTCTATTAGCCGTAGCCATGAAGCGAGCAAATTATAAAACGGCAATTATGGATGCTGATATCACAGGACCATCGATTCCCAAAATGTTTGGTTTAACAGAAAAAGCAACCGGAAGTGAACTTGGAATCTTGCCAGTAAAAACTAAAACGGAAATAGATATTATGTCTATCAATTTATTGCTTGAAAATGATACCGATCCCGTTGTTTGGCGTGGTCCATTGATCGCTGGAACAGTAAAGCAATTCTGGACAGATGTTGCATGGGGTGATGTTGATTTTTTATTTGTTGACATGCCACCAGGAACTGGCGATGTCGCTTTAACCGTATTTCAATCACTTCCAGTCGATGGCTTGATTATTGTTACTTCGCCACAAGAATTGGTATCAATGATTGTGACTAAAGCAATTAAAATGGCAGAAATTATGAATATTCCCATTTTAGGACTTGTTGAAAACATGAGTTATGTGTTATGTCCAGATTGTAAGAAGGAAATTAAAGTATTTGGAGAAAGCCATATTGAAGAAATTGCAACAAAACATCATATTGAAACCATTGCAAGAATTCCACTTAATCGTTTTTTAGCGTTGCAATGTGATAAAGGGACGATTGAACTATTTGATGGAGATTGGTTAGAACCAATTGTAGAAAAGCTAGAAAAATTATTGAGTGAATAAGAAAACAATCATTATTCCTCTTTATTATTATAAATTTCATTCATAAAAAACATCAACATTAGTTAAATTTTTAATAATAAAATCGACATAATTGGATCCTCAAAAGATATTTCTTGATTATCATGAAAAATATTGTATAATGAAGAAGTGAAAATTTAAAAGGTGAGACTAATTTTATGGGAAAATTTGATAATAAAAAAGTTGCTGAACAAGATTTATTTACAAAATTTGATATGCAGAAAAAACCAGTAAAGCAAAAATGGTATTTAAAAATTCTGGCATGGCTAATTTGCTTACCAGTTTTTTTATCACCCAAACATAAAGTTATTAAAATAGGAATGGAAAACGTAAAACCACCCTATATTTTACTATGTAACCATAATGCTTTTTTGGATTTCAAAGTTGCTACTAAGGCTATTTTTCCTTATAGTGCCAATAATGTAGTAGCCATTGATGGTTTTATTCATCGAGAAAATTTATTGCGTAGTGTTGGTTGTATTTGCAAGCGCAAATTTACCAATGATATTATGTTGGTTCGACATATTTTATACACCATCAACAATCTAAAACAAATTGTTGGTCTATATCCTGAAGCAAGGTATTCTTTGGTTGGGACAACATCAGTATTACCGGATAGTTTAGGTAAAATGTTGAAGCTAGTGAAAGCCCCTGTTGTTGTATTAAATATGAAAGGACACTATTTAGATAGTCCTTTCTGGAACTTAAAGCACCGTAAGAATCGTACAGAAGCTACAATCACAAAACTTTTTGATCCACAAGATTTAAAGAATCTTTCAATTGAGGAGATTAATAGTAAAATACAAGAAGCTTTTGTTTACGATGACTACAAATGGCAAAAAGAGCAAAATATACAAATTACTTATAAAAAAAGAGCAGAAGGATTACACAAAGTGTTATACAAATGCCCAAGTTGTCTTGTTGAACACGAAATGGATAGTAAAGATCATACCATATTCTGTACTAAATGTGGAAAGAAATATGAAATGGATGAATTAGGACAACTCCAAGCCACAACAGGAACAACAGAATTTTCTCATATCCCTGACTGGTACGATTGGGAACGAGAAGAAGTAAAAAAAGAAATTCTTACTGGTAAATATTGTATTGAAGATGATGTTTTAGTTGATAGTTTACCTAATGCAAAGGGATTTATTGCTCTTGGAGAAGGACATTTCAAGCATGATGCCAATGGCTTTGTTTTAGATTATGAAATCAAAGGAGAAAAAAAGACTTTAGTAAAAGATGTGGCATCGATGTATAGTTGTCATATTGAAGTCGAATATAATGATAAAGGGGATGCTATCGATTTATCAACGCTAGATGATACGTTCCATGCCTATTTTAAAAATCGAAAGAATGTGGTAACAAAGATTCATTTCGCCACGGAAGAGCTCTATAAATTGAATAAAGAAAAAGAAAACAAGGTTAATGATTAACCTTGTTTTTTATTTCGCTTCATCATGGCTTCATAAATTAATATCGAAGCAGCAACACTAACATTGAGACTATTATTACTTCCCTTCATGGGGATAAAAACTTTAGAATGTTCTTTTTCATACCATTTTTGATTGATTCCAAAACGTTCATTGCCAATGACTATGGCTATTTTTCCTTCATAATCATAGGTTTGATAGTCTTTACCTAGTTCAGGTTCACCAAGATAAATCTGGTAATCATTCGCAAGTAACCACTCTTGAGCTTCCGTAAAAGTGGTTTCCCAGGTAGGAATTAATAAGTTACAACCTCTTGCTGAAGCAGTTAGTTTAGGATTATTTCGTTTGGTGATTGGATCAACACAGATTATTGCGCCAACTTGAGCACTATCAGCAGTACGATAAATCGTTCCAAGATTTCCAGGATTTTCCAAACGGTCACAAACTACAATAAAATCGTGGTTTATCAAATCATTTTGGGAAAAAGAAGGGTACTTTATCATTGCAAGTAAGCCAACGGAATTATCTTTTTGGGAAAAAGAAGAAAAGGTTTGTTGATTGATCAAATAGGATTCACTAGCTACTTGGGTGATACGATTGATTAACTCCATTGTTTCAGATTTGTAGGGATTCAATTCATCCTCACAAATAAAAAATTGATGAAATTGTAATCCTTTGGTAAAAGCTAGTTCAATCACATTCACATCATCAGTAAATACATAGTTGATTTCATGATTATTTTTTATAAAATCGCGTAAATTTTTAATAATTTCATTTTTTTTATTCAGTCTTTGTAAATTCATAGTATCACATCCTTTCTCATTATATCATAAAAATAACAAATGAGAAATTTTATTGTGAATTGTTTTTACTATTTTTTAATGATATAATAGGGTAACAAATTAAGAAAGGAATTGTAATATGAGCGATGCTGTATCTAAAATAGTTAATTCTTGGTGGATGTATGCTCTTGCCATTTTTGTAACTATTTTTATTTTAGTTGGAACAAGTTATTTTATATATCGCGCTTGGAAGCGAGGAAAAGAATTAAATATGGAAAAAGAAACACTAAAAAAAGTAGTTGTTTCTAGTTTAACTTTCTCTATTGCTCCTTCCATAGGAATATTTATTGGAGTTATTACGTTATCAGGTGTGATTGGTATTCCACTACCTTGGATAAGATTATCGATTATAGGAGCTCTACATTATGAATTAATGGCAGCATCAGCTGCAGCTAGTAGCCAAGGTGGATTAATTGCTAGTGGCATGGATGCCTCTCTTTATGTAACGATTGCTTGGGTTATGACTATTGGTATTATTTGGGGTTGTTTGATCTGTCTTTTTCTTTTTAAGAAATATCAAAAGAAAGTAACGGAAGCAACTCAGAAAAAAGAAAATAGATGGATGAATAAAATTTTGTTTACTGCGGTTTTTATTGGGATTGTTAGTGCATTTAGTGGACAAGCATTTTCTTGGTTGATTCCGTTTATGAAAAAAACATTTGATGAAGCAACAGGAACTAGAATTGATGCTCTAACAAAAACAACTTATGTACCCATTGTTGTTTTATTAGTTTCCTTTTTATCGATGATGTTATTTGATTACTTAATTAAGAAAAAAGGACAAAAATGGCTAGAAAACTTTTCTTTGGCGTTTAGTATGTTATTGGGTATGACAGCAGCTGTAGTACTCGGATTAGGAGGTATCTATTAATGACTAGAGATTATAATGAAACCATGCATCGACATGGTAGAATATACTTAGTATTAGCCATCTTTATTATGTTATTAATTCCAACTATTATGTGTTTGGTATTAAAAGTAACTCCTATTTGGTCAGCCATGATTTCTGCTATCATCACTGTTTCTATTTTGAATTTACCTGGTGGTTTTGTTGAAGTAGGGACTTATGGACCATTAATCGGAACCAGTGCAACTTATTTAGCTTTTGTAACAGGAAATTTAGTTAATCTAAAAGTTCCTTGTGCTGCCAATGCTCAAGATGTTGCAAAAACAGAAATTGGAACCCCTGAAAACGAAGTTGTTTCTACATTAGCTGTTGGTACTTCAACCATTGTGAATACAGTAATCATTACTTTTGGTGTTAT
This sequence comes from Bacillota bacterium, assembly GCA_023422115.1. Taxonomy (GTDB): domain Bacteria; phylum Bacillota_I; class Bacilli_A; order ML615J-28; family CAG-698; genus JAAYBG01. The sequence goes on from JAEZSA010000129.1 coordinate 7,411, forward strand.
TTTATTAGTACCACTTGCCCCTATTCTAACTTCAAAAGTATTATCGCCTGCCTTTACTTGGGTCGTTCCTGCTTTATTTGGCGCCTTAGGATATAAATATTTTAAAGATATTCCTTTATTAGGAATCATCATTTTTTCTATCTCAACCGTGGGAGCATTATTATTTCCTAAAATTGCCAATGATGTTTCGATTTATATTATTATTTGTGTTGTATTATCCATTCTATTGTCTCGTTTATTGTACGCAAAAAAGATCATTTAAAGGAGGGGTATTATGAAATATGTTTTATATGGATTACTAGTATTATTATTAATTTTACTAGTATTGTTGGTAATTGCTATTATTCGAGCTCTACTAATTAAAAAAGAATATCAACCAGTTTCTCAAATCGCTGGTGATGTTCATCGAAGAGAAGAATTTGCCAAGAAATTAGGTGATTTGGTGAAATGTAATACCATTACCTATACGAAACCTCAAGATGATGAAAGATTTCTTCATTATCATCAAGTAGTTCAAGAAATGTTTCCTTTCATTCATCAAAAACTAGAAAAAATTACGATTGAAGGACATTCTTTTCTATACAAATGGAAAGGAAAAGATCAATCTAAACATCCTATCCTGTTAATAGGTCACTCTGATGTGGTTCCTGTTACAAAAGATGGGTGGAATAAAGATCCTTTTTCTGGAGAGTATGATGAGGGTAGAGTTCATGGTCGTGGTGCGTTAGATAATAAATCTTCTTTTTATTCTTTTATGCAAGCAGTAGAGGATTTATTAAAAGAAGGTTTTGTTCCAGAAGTTGATGTATATTTAGGATCTACATCCGATGAAGAAATCGCAGGTGTAGGAGCAGTTCGCATTATGAACTATTTAAAATCAAAAAATATTCGCTTAGATTTGGTATTGGATGAAGGAGGCGCTATTATTAGTGGAGTGCTACCAACGCTCATGGCGCCATTTGCAGTTGTAGGTATTTTAGAAAAAGGATTTGCTAATCTAGAATTTGTGAAAATGGGAATTGGAGGACATTCTAGTACTCCAAGTAGAAATACTCCATTAGCACAAATTGCAAAATTCATTAGTGATGTTGAACGAAAAAAGCCACTTAAAAAGAAATTCATCCCTGAAGTTCAGGAAATGTTCGAGTGTATGGCTCCTTATATGAGTTTTGGTTATCGCTTATTATTTGCTAACTTTTGGCTATTTAAGCCATTATTAACCAATTTATTACCAATGGTATCTCCATATGGTGCCGCTATTTTAGGAACAACCTGTGCTTTTACGATGGCAGAAGGAAGTTCTGCTCCTAATGTTATTCCAACAAAAGCCAAAGTAATTGCCAATATTAGAACTCATCCAATCCAAGATATTACCACTTCATTAGCAGTTTTAAATAAAGTGGCAAGTAAATACGGCATTACTGGCACATTGATTAATGGTGCCGAAGCAACAAAAAAAGTGGATGTTAACGCCAAAGGATATCAATATATCCTTGCAATGATTAAACAAAACTTTCCTGATGTTGGAATTGCTCCTTATGTCATTACTGGTAGAACAGATGCTCGTGAATATGAAGAAATTAGCAATTGTACGATTCGTTTTGCGCCAACAAGAATGACAAATGAGGATTTAAAGGGAATGCATGGAATCAATGAAAGTATTGCGATTGATAGCATTATTGAAGCCATTCACTTTTATAAAGAATTATTAAGAAATTATCAATAAGAATGAAAAAAACTCCATTAAGGAGTTTTTATTTTTTATTTAATCTGTGTTGATAGTCTTTAGAAACTTTTATCAATGTTGTAAAGAGTTCTTGGTAATATTGTGTTAAATCTTTGTTTTGTAATTGATCTAGGAGAATATGAAATAGTGTATTTTCTCGTTCTTTGTCTGTAATGGGAAGTTGAAAAGTCTTCTTCATTTGTGAGATTTGATAAACTAAAGCCATTCGCTTCTCAAATAGCATTACTATTTCCTGATCAACAGTTAAAATTTCACTTCTTAATTTTGTTAATTCATCCATGATAACACCACCTGATTTATTGTAACATGTTTTGAAAAAATAGTAAATGAAAAATGAATGGCGAAGGTTATATTGATTTTAAAGAAGAAAAGGTATATAATTAGAAAAGAATAGTGAGGTAAAAAATGATGATTATTTCTATTCATACTGATCATAATAATTATGATGTTGTTGTTTTACCTTATTTATTAGCGGAAATCCATCAGTACATCGAGTTTCCTAATCAAACAATGATTATTACTGATAATAATATCCCAACAACTTATATTGAAAAAATTCGGATGAAAGCAAAGAATTGTTTTGTTTATACCATGTTAGCTGGGGAAGAAAGCAAATCTTTAACGGAATATGAAGCTATTATTAAACACTTACTCGATAAACGATTTACTAAAAATGACTTAATTATCGCGTTAGGTGGGGGTGTTGTCGGTGATTTGGCAGGATTCGTTGCGGCGACCTATAAGCGAGGGTGTCGTTTTATTAATGTTCCTACCTCAACATTGGCAATGATTGATAGTTCCATTGGGGGAAAAGTAGCCATTAATATCAACCAGGTGAAAAATGCAATTGGAACATTTTACCATCCAGAAAAAGTTTTAATTGATTTATCAACGCTAACAACCCTACCAGAGCGTCACTTTAATAATGGTCTTATTGAAGCGATAAAAGCTGGATTAATAGGTGATGCTAGTTTGTTTGAACTATTTATCACCAATCAATATCAACTTTTTTTAGAAGATGTCATTATAAAAGCCATTCAAGTAAAAAAGAAGATTATCGAACAAGATTTATATGATAAAGGAATTCGCCAAACACTAAACTTAGGACATACCATTGGTCATGCATTAGAAAGTTATCATATGGGAAAAATCCTTCATGGTGAAGCTGTAGCATTGGGAC
>JAEZSA010000193.1 GCA_023422115.1 Bacillota bacterium
CTCCAAGTAAAGCAATTACCGTTAAGCCTGCAGCACCAATAGAGAATCCTTTTGTAACTGCTTTAACTGTATTTCCAGCAGAATCAAGACTATCTGTGATTTCAAGAGCAGTTTCACCTAAGTCTCCCATTTCAACAAGTCCACGAGCATTGTCAACAATAGGTCCATACGCATCATTACTAATAATCATGCCTACAATGGATAACATTCCTACTGCTGCCATTGAAATTCCAAACATACCATAGTTTGCTCCTAATGGTTCACACAATTTATAAGCAACTAACGCAGAAATCGCGATACCAACCATTGCTGGTAAAACACTTAAGAAGCCATAACTTACACCATTGATAATTGTAAATGCTGGTCCACTTTCACTAGCTTTCGCAACATTACGTACCGGTTTACGCTCATCATTTGTAAAGTAGTCCGTTGTAATACCGATAATAACACCAACTAATAAACCTACTACTGATGCTCCCCATATACGCCATTCAAATTTGAAAATTAGTGTTGCAACAAATGTTAATGCAATGAATATTGCAGTTGTAACATATGTGCTCATATTTAATGCATGAGTAGGATTTCCTTTTTTACCCATTTTAGCTGCACCTACACCTATAACAGATGCTAGTAAGCCAATTGTAGCAAAACAAAATACCATCATTACGTTTTTACCAGTTACTCCACCTAAAGCAACAGCCATGACTAATGCCGCTGCTAATGAAGCTACATTTGAGTCAAACAAATCAGCTCCCATTCCAGCTACATCACCAACATTATCCCCAACATTATCTGCGATAACAGCTGGATTTCTTGGATCATCTTCAGGAATACCCAATTCAACTTTCCCCACTAAGTCAGCACTAATATCTGCTGTCTTAGTAAAGATACCACCACCTGCTTTTGCAAATAAAGCAAGACTTGAAGCACCAAAGCTAAATCCTAATAATGCGGTACTGTTTTCTGTGATTAAAAAGACTAAAGCAATACCTAATAATGATGCACCAACAACAGCCATTCCCATGACTGCTCCACCTCTAAAACCATTTAAAAAACTTGGCTTGATTCCTTTTTGGGCAGCTTCAGCTGTTTTCACATTAGCAATAGTAGCTACTTGAATACCGATTTTTCCTGCAAGTGCACTTAAACCAGTTCCAAAAACATAGGAAATTAACATTGTAAGATTAGCAAGAATATTACCTTTCCAAATTGGTTCAGGTAAAAAAACAAAAATTAGAATTGCAATTACTCCTGCAAACTTAGCAAGAACAATATATTCCTTCCTTAGAAAAGTATTAGCTCCTTTACGAATTAATTTACCTATACTAGCAACTTTCTTATTGCTTGAAGGTTGTTTTGATACCCATAAATATAGCCAAAAAGCAAAGACAAATGCCACTATTGAAACTACAATAGTACTTAAAATAAAGTATTTTTCCATGTTTTTCTCCTTTTATTCAAAACTACTACATTTTAGCATGATAATAAATTTTTTTCAAGGGCAAAGGATTGATTCAAATAGAAGCGAATAGATAAAATCACCAAACCCTTAAATTCTTAACTATAATATAATTTTACCTTTTTTTTAGAAGTAAAATTATTACTTCTAAACTATACTATTTATTCCTATTCAAATCTGATATATATTCAAAAGGAATATATTGTTCGTATTTTTCTTTTCTAAACGAAATTCCTAGTGCTTGAAGTAATTTATGATTATATCGATCGGTTTTAAGGTTAAACTCCAAACTCCACAATAGCCATGAATAATCATACCATGGATCCCCTTTCCCAGAATTATCTAGATCAATAAAGCCAATAATATCATCGTTTTCGTCAACCAAGATATTGGGTAAGCACAAATCTCCATGAATAAAAGCATCGCCTTTGTTGTCAATTGATTGAAATGGACATTCTTTATCATCCAATCCCCTCAACAATAATACTGCTTGTCTCAGTATTTCAATCAACTTGATTGGATGGCTTAAAAAGCGCTTATGAATTAAACTATCTCCATACAAATAGGTTCTTAGATAATACCCGTTCATTTCATCTTCATAAAACGCCACGCTTTTAGAAGAGGGAATATAGGAAGCTATCCAATCGATTTTCATTTTTTCATTCTTTAGTCTTTCTTTATTGTTAGAAATCTTTAAAACATACTTCTTCTCAAAAAGAAATACCTTATCACCACTACAACCAATATCATCAATCGTATAACTAATTCCTGTTACAATTTGATCAATTTCGCTAGGAAATAACTTATCCATTTGATTCACCTACTTACTCGATATCATTAATTATTATCTATTTCTATTCTACCATATAATAAAAACTTAATAAATGATTTTTCGCTGTGTAATAGACCTTTTATTTCTTATATCTGAAAACTTTATATACAAAAAAAGGTTTAGGTTGAATTGAATCTAAACCTTTTACTATTAATTATGAATTCTTATAGAATTGCTGAACCGCCTGTGATAATCCAACAAGCAAGAACAGCTACCGTTAAGGCACCAACAAAAACACTTCCTGTTTTGCGATAAGCAAATGTACATAATAAGCTAAATACTAATACTTGAGGAACAAAGACAATCATCAAAGACATAAAAGGTCCACCAAAGGTAGAACTAAATAATAAATCCATTCCAGGACCAATTCCCATAAAGAATGGAATGTATTCCACTAAGATTAATAATAATATTCCACCAATCATTAATAATGCATTACGCCACCAACAAGAGAGAAAACCCTTGAACCCTGGTTTATTAGCGCCACTATTTCTCATCTGAGCAAAAATTTTAGAATTATTTAGAACAAAGAATAAGATGAATATTGGTAGATACACTAACAACTGAATAAATCGTTCGCCACTAAATCCTTTAAAGAACGGCCAAATAAATCTGAAGTCTAACCTGAACGCTTTCTCGCAAATAATACATTGAAGATACATAAAGAGAATCATACAAGCGACAACAATTGCACTTTTCCCTAATAATACCCAATCAAATCGATCTTTATTTTCAGGAGTAGATAATCCTAAATCACAATAATCCTTTGGTATATTTAACTTCTTTGCTTTTCTCCAAGGAAGAATTGTTGTTAGTAACATAATAATGATCAATATAAGATACCATGAGAAGAAACCATTTCCAATTGTCATTCTAAAAACGGTCATTTCTGGTAATGGTAATAAACCATGGCCAAGTTGAGTCATAAATGGATACGTTAATCCGGCGATAAGAATAGTAATAATCGCACCTTTCCACCATTTCCAACCTGTTTTTACACTACCTGCTCTTTCTGAAATGATTTCAGGGTGAGCAATTGAAGCAAAGAATGGAATTTTAATTAGTATCATGAATAATGC
>JAEZSA010000091.1 GCA_023422115.1 Bacillota bacterium
TATCAAGAGTTTATGGAAGATAAGAAGGGATTACTAGCAGTAGGATATTTTGCTGATTTCATCATTATAGATCGAAACATTTTTGAAATACCACTTGAAGAAATTATCCAAACAAAAGTTTTAAAAACTTATGTAGGTGGCAAAAAGGTATACGAAGCAAGTCTCCTTTAAAAAAAGATTTCCTATGGAAATAATAGTTAATCTATGATAAAATAGGAATAACGAGGTGAATTATGACCGAACAAAGAAAAAAATACTATGACTTACTAGCCCTGATGGACTACGATATCGATGATGAAATCGATAAGGGGTCATTGGAAAAGGTATTAGTTGATACCCATGAAATGATGACTATTTTAGTCATTGTTTTTGAAAAACCATTTTCCATCAAGAAATTAGCAAAATTAGCAAAAGATATTACGGATTACATGACAAAAAACATCAATCATAACTCAAAATCGAGAGTTGAATTTGTTTTTGAAAATAAATTTATCCCCGAGAACTTATTAAAAGAATATTATGAATATTTTGTTGATATTGCATGCAATGATAAGGCTCGTTGTAATGCTTTGAAAAAGTTCATTACGATCATTAGTGATAATAAAATCACCTTTTCTGTTGCTTCTGATGTTGAGAAAAAGATTGTTGAAGAATTGTTATTGATTATCGAACCACAAGCAAAAGCCTATGGAGTTGATTTCATTACCCTAAAGATTGAAACTAATCCACTAGTATCTCCAATTGAAGAGGAAATAAAGATTAGTGTAGATACAGCGATTAATCAAGCAAGACATGAAATGCGAATTCAAGAAATGGCGGAAAATAATAATAAAGCCGAAAATAAAAAGACAAAAACATTGAATCGTCGTAATAAAACACGATTAGCAGAAGATCCTACCCCACTTAAAAACTTACCAACAACAGAATTTGAATTAACAGAATATACAAATAAGAACTTCAATGATATATTTGTTGTTGAGGGAGATGTTGTAGAAGCTGAAATTAAAACATTGAAGGGTGGATATAAAATATATGAAGCTACGATTAGTGATGGAACTAGTTCAATTTTATTAAAGACATTCATTAATTTAACTGATCCCTATTATGAGAAATTCTATCAAGAAAATTGTATGATAGGTTTCACTGTAAAAGCAGTAGGGAGAATGGCTTATGATCGATATTCTCGGGACTTAGTTATTAATATTAATGAGATTAGTAGTCATCCGGTAGAAAAAAAAGAATATCATGAAGAAGAACTAAGCGAATCTCGAGTTGAATTACATACTCATACAAAAATGTCAGCACAAGATGCAGTTTTGGACATAGAAGCCTATGTACAACGAGCTGCACAATATGGATATAAAGCATTAGCGATTACCGATCATTATAATGTACAAGCTTTTCCAGATTTCTATAAGCATGCAAAAGAAAATAAATTAAAACCAATTCTAGGATTAGAAGGTAGGTTTGTTGATGAAGCAAAATTTAAAATTGCTCTAACTAATGCCGATATCGATCTTCGGGATGCTACTTATGTTGTTTACGATTTAGAGACAACAGGTTTTTCTGTTGTTTATAACGAGATTATTGAAATCGCTGCTTGTAAAGTGAAAAACGGAATGATTATTGAAGAGTTTTCAGAATATGTAAAGCCAAAAAATCATATTTCATCTGCCATCACACGCTTAACTAGCATTACTGAAGATGATGTTCGTAATGCGGGGGGAATTGAAGAAATCTTACCTAAATTTTGGAAGTTTATTGATGGTTCTATTTTGGTGGCTCATAATGCAACCTTTGATAATTCTCATTTATATGAAAATTTAAAGAAGCTGGGAATCATTTATACAATCCTACCAACCATTGATACATTGCAGTTTGCTCGTATTTATTATGGTGATAAACTAAAAAAATTCTCGTTAAATTATGTTGCGAAATTATTTGGTGTTGATTTAGAACAACATCATCGTGCTATTTATGATGCTAAAGCAACTACTGAAATTTTCTTGAAAATGTTGAAGGGATTATTTGATAATCACATTTACAATTACAATCAAATTAATGAGATGATTAACCCAGAAGAAGCATTTAAACATGCAATTCCAACTCACATTACCTTACTGGCAAAAAATCGCCAGGGGTTAGTGAATTTAAATAAAATCGTTTCAGAATCTCATACGAAAACATTTTATAAAGAACCTAGAATTTTAAAGAGATTTTTAGAAAATCATCGGGAAGGATTACTAGTAGGTAGTTCATGTTACCGTGGTGAAGTATTTGATACCGCGTTAAATAAGAGTTATGAAAATTTACTAGAAGTGGTTAGTTTTTATGATTATTTAGAGGTTCAATCGGTAGAATGCTATTGTCATTTAATAGAAAGTTCTGAAGGAATTATCACTGAAGATATTTTAAGAGAAGTAATTAAGAAAATCATAAAAGCCGGAGAAGAAAAGGGAATCCTAGTAGTTGCTACTGGAGATGTTCATTTCCTAGAGCCTGGTGATGATATTCTTCGAAAAATGTTGGTAGAAGTACCATTAGTTGGTGGTGGGCTTCACGATTTAAAAGACATTACTAAAATGCCAGAACAATACTTTAAGAATACAGGAACCATGTTGAAGGAATTTGCTTTCCTTGGAGATGCATTAGCCCATAAAATAGTGATTAACAATACAAATAAAATAGGAGATTTGATTGAGGAATTCAATATTTTCCCTCGCGAGCTATTTGCTCCAACGGATGATTTTCTAGCAGAACGAGGTATTCCTTCCGCAAAGCAAGGTGTTATTGACTTAACTTATAAAAATGCTCATTTAAAATACGGAAATCCATTACCAAAATACATTCAAGATCGTTTGGATAAGGAACTAAAGAGCATTATTGATAATAACTATGCTACTATTTATTACATTTCTTATTTGCTAGTAAAGCATTCTAAGGATGCTGGTTATATTGTTGGTAGTCGAGGTTCGGTGGGGTCCAGTTTGGTTGCTACCTTTATGGAAATAACAGAAGTAAATCCATTACCTCCCCATTATGTTTGTCCAAAGTGCCATTTCCAAGCTTTTAAACTTAATAATGAAGAAAAAAAGATCTACGAACAACATCCAGAAGCCGTAAAATTTATCGAAGTACTACATAATAGTGGAACTGGATATGACCTTCCTGAAAATTTTTGTCCTATTTGTGGGGAAAAACTAGAAGGAAACGGTTGTGATATTCCATTTGAGACATTTCTTGGCTTTGAGGGAGATAAAGTTCCAGACATTGATTTGAACTTCTCAGGAGATTATCAAGCAAAAGCACACGATTTTTGTCGGGAAGTATTTGGAGAAGAATATACATTTAGAGCAGGAACTATCTCTGCTATTCAAGATAATACGGCCTATGGTTATGTAAAAGGTCACAATGAACGAGAAGGAAAACCAATGCGTCAGAGCGATATCAAACGATTGGCTTCAGGATTATGTGGTGTAAAACGTTCTACAGGGCAACATCCTGGAGGTATTGTCGTTGTTCCTAGAGGAATGGATATTAATGAGATTACACCAGTACAATTTCCTGCTGATGACATTTCTAAAAATTGGTATACGACTCATCATGGCTATCATGATTTTGAACATAATCTTTTAAAGCTTGATATTCTTGGTCATGATGATCCAACCATGATTCGTCATTTGATGAATTTTGTTAGCCAAGAACCAGAAAAATTTCCATTTAAAATCGTTGAAGAGATTCCATTATCCGATCGTGGAGTTTTAAGTTTGTTTTCAGGAGTTGAAGTATTAAAAGTAACTCCAACACAGGTTAAAATGGAAATTGGTACAACAGGATTACCTGAATTTGGTACATCACTAGCAAAAACGATGTTGAAAGATATTCGTCCAAAAACGGTAAGTGACTTAATTAAGATTTCTGGATTAAGTCATGGTCGTGATGTTTGGAATGGAAATGCAAAAGACTATTTCTTTGGAATGAAAGAAGGAGTTTCTGCGATTCCATTTAACGACTTAATTGGATGTCGTGATGATATTATGATTTATTTATTGGGACAAGGATTACCAGCTCTTTCGGCATTTTCTATTATGGAAAAAGTTCGTAAAGGGAAAGGGGTATCACTAGAACAAGAAAAAGAGATGTTACGCTATAATGTTCCGAAGTGGTATATTGATTCTTGTAAAGCAATTAAATATATGTTCCCAAAAGCCCATGCTTCGGCTTATGTTATTATGGCTTTACGAATAGGATGGTTTAAATTATATCGACCTATCTATTACTATGCTGGATACTTTTCACGGAGAGCAAATGCATTTGATGTAGAGACCATGGTTGCTGGTTATGATGCAATATTCCAAAAAGTGAAGGATATTGAAGAACGAATTAGCAATAAACAAGAGGTTAGCAATAAAGAAATTGATGTTTATGATACTTTATTATTAGCACTAGAGATGACAGCTCGTGGATTCCATTTCAAACAAATCGATTTGGAGAAATCTGATTGGCGCGATTTCTTAATTGAAGGAAATGACTTAATTATTCCATTTAGTGCTGTTGATTCATTGGGAGAAAATACAGCAAAATCAATTGTTGAGGCAAGAGAAGAAGCCGCCTTTACTTCGATTAAAGACTTATCTAGAAGAACAAAATTGTCTAATACATTAATCGAGCGATTTAATCGTTTTGGAATATTAGAAAACCTTCCTGAAGATGATCAATTAGAGATTTTTAATAATTAATTGAAGGGTAATTGTCATATCTTTTATGGATGTGACTTGAATATCACAACAGTAAAAGGTATAATTAAAATAATAAAAAGGAAAGGTGATAAACTTGAGATTTAGAAGTTCAAATATAGTATTTAAAAAAATTCTTAATAATGAAATAGAAGGCGTCGATTATGAAGTCGCAACTTATGGCGGAATTGCAAAGAAAACAATATTTTATTTGATGTTGGTTCTAGTGGGGGCATTTGGCGGTTTATTCTTAAGCACTGTAAATGCTGGTGCTTATACAACACTATTAGGAATCGCTGCTTTTTCTACTTTTATCTTTGCATTAATTTCATTTTGGTCTCCAAGAGCAGTTAAAATAACGGGATCTATTTATTGTCTTGCTGAAGGATTATTGGTTGGTTTTGTCTCTGCTGTTTATGGTGCCGTTGCTGAAGGTGCGGTTATTACAGCTTTACTATCAACGGTTATGGTCTTTACAGTGGTTGTAACTTTATTCTTAACGAATGTAGTAAAGATAACATCAGGATTTATTAAATTCTTATTTATTTTTGCAATAGGGATGATATTAAGTCAAGTTATCTTATATTTAATTATGACTTTTACGGGACAGACTTATAATTTTGGCTTGTGTCTTGGAATTTCAGCGTTAACAGTATTTCTAGCAACATTATATTTATTTTTTGATTTAGAACATATTCGCCAGATTGTAGAAGGGGGACACCCAAAAGAAATGGAATGGTATGCTTCTTTTGGCTTGGTTTTCACTTTAGTTTGGTTATATATCGAAATCCTAAGAATTGTAACTATATTATTTGCTAATCGAAAATAGAAAGGTAGATGCAATTTGCATCTACCTATTTTTTAAGGGGGAAAATGAAAAACATGAAAATACTAATTATTAATGGCCCTAATTTAAATATGCTGGGAATTAGAGAACCCCATATCTATGGAACGAAAACCTATCCCGAGTTAGTTGCGTATCTTACAAACTTGGCCAATCATTATCAAGATGAAGTAGAAGTTTTCCAAAGCAATGGAGAAAAGGAAATTATCGAGAAAATTCATCAATCTTATTTTGATCAAGTGACAGCGATCATCATCAATCCAGGAGCGTTTGGGCACTATTCCTATGCGATTCGCGATGCAATTGCCAGTATTGGAATTAGTACAATTGAAGTTCACTTAACCGATATTGACCATCGTGAGATGTTTAGAAGAATCTCAGTGATTCGGGATGTATGTAAAGAATGTTTTTCGGGAAAAGGTTTTATGAGTTATAAAGAAGCATTTGATTACTTGCACCAAGAGAATTGATTGATAGGAAGTAATTCATTGATAACGTTTTATATTGTAAATTTCTTGAAAAAGTACTTAAATCGTGTTAGAATAAATATGTAAAAAAATATAAACCATAAGGAGGAATTTAACATGGCTGTAAAAGTAGCTATAAATGGTTTTGGACGTATTGGACGTCTAGCATTCAGACAAATGTTTGGTGCAGAAGGTTTTGAAATAGTAGCAATTAATGACTTAACAGATGCAAAGATGTTAGCTCATTTATTAAAGTATGATTCATCACAAGGTAGATATGCGAAAGGTGACACTGTTGTTGCTAAGGATGGAGCTATTGAAGTTGATGGAAAAACAATTACAATTTATGCAAAACCAAACCCAGAAGAATTACCATGGGGAGAATTAGGTGTAGATGTAGTTCTAGAATGTACAGGTTTCTTTGCTTCTAAAGCAAAATCAGAAGCTCATTTAAGAGCAGGAGCTAAAAAGGTTATCATTTCAGCACCAGCTGGTAACGATTTACCTACAGTTGTATTCGGTGTTAATGAAAAAACATTAAAAGCAAGTGATACAATTATTTCTGCTGCTTCATGTACGACGAACTGTTTAGCACCAATGGCTGATACATTAAATAAATTTGCAACAATTGACAACGGATTCATGACTACCATTCATGCTTACACAGGCGATCAAATGGTATTAGATGGTCCACATAGAAAAGGTGACTTACGTAGAGCAAGAGCTGCTGCAATTAACATCGTTCCAAACTCAACTGGAGCTGCAAAAGCAATTGGTTTAGTTATTCCAGAATTAGCTGGAAAATTAGATGGTTCAGCTCAACGTGTTCCTGTATGCACAGGTTCAGTTACTGAATTGGTTGCTATTGTTAATAAGACAGTAACTGCTGCTGAAGTAAATGCTGCTATGAAAGCTGCTGCATCTGCTTCTTATGCATATAATGAAGACGAAATCGTTTCATCAGATGTTATCGGTTCAACATATGGATCAATTTTTGATGCAACACAAACAAAAGTTAAACCATTAGATGGTGGAAAATCTTTAGTTAAAGTTGTTGCTTGGTATGATAATGAAAATTCATATACATCACAAATGGTTCGTACGATTAAATATTTCGCAGCATTAAAATAAAATCATTTAAATTGTTAAAAAAGGAGCGTTGGACGCTCCTTTTATTTTGTTCAAATTTTACCTAAAATCAATGTCAATCATTCCATTACTTGTGCTAACTTCTAAATACTTTTCCCCACCTGCTTGATAAGAAGGAAGATTATTCATCCCGTTACTTACTGAACTAATAATTTTGTAATCTGTTTTATTGCCATTGATGGTTCCTGTTATAATTCCATTGCTAGTAACTAAAACGATATGATCGCTAGTGATACGACTAATATCAATCATCCCATTTGTATTTCTGGCATCAATACTATTAGAAGTAACATCTTCTAAATAAATAATTCCACTAGAGGTCTCACAAATTAAATCTCCACTTAGCGTTGCATTTTCAATATTTACCTCAGAATTTGTTGTTAATATCGTAAGATTAACACAACTTACATCATTTACCTCCACAACAGAATTGGAAGTCTTACAATAAATATCTTTTGTTGTAATAACATGATCGAAGTCGACAGTTGCATTTTCTGTATTGGCAGTAATACTTTCCAGATGAACTAGGTTCTTAAAATCAATCGTGCTATTGTCGGTTGTGATACTTAGAACTTTTGTAAAATTAGTTGGTATTTTAATATTAATCGATTCATTGAAGAAATTAATACCAATGTAATCATACCACCTCATACTTCTAATTTGTTTCATAATGACTTTTCCTGATTCAGTTGTTACTTCATATTTCAATTTGTTACTTTCATAGTAAGTAATATGTAATTGATCATCGCTAGATTCAACAACATTGATTGAAGCATTATCAATGATAAATTGGAATTCTTCAATATCTGTAATTGTTAAATTAATTTCTTTTTTCTCAATATTTTGTTCTGTTGAGAATTTTGAAAAATCAAATTCAGAAGCAATTAATACTCCAAGACAAATAATCACACCAAGGATGAAGATTAATAGGGTAAAGGTTAACCCTTTTTTATTTAAATTCATTGTTTACACCGCCTTTTTAATGAATAAAGATTTAATTTTTCTGGTAATTTTTTTTGATATATCAATGAAAGCTTTCGTTGCTGGCACTGATAATTTAATTAATAAAATAGAAAGAGATATCAGAATTAAACTTACCCCAATACAAGCAAATCCATTCAAGGCATTATGATGAACAAAGAACGCGATGGGAGAATAAATCAAAGTAAAGATTCCACTCGCCCCAAAAGCAACAATAACAGCGAAAAAAGAAATAAAAATAGACCAAATTGATACGTAGATGGAAAAGAATACTGCACCTGCAGATACTAAAAGGGGAAACCACAAAGGAAATCCCAAGACGATTAACAAAGCGTTCGTCCAATTGTTTTTGTTTTTCATTCGTGAAGAAATTAAAACAGGCAATGGTGTTTCATATAAAATTCTTTGGGAAATAGTCTCTACTGATTCTAATCTTCCAACTGCTTGAGCTTCTGTTAATCCTTCTTCAATACTATCTTCGATAATTTCCGAATAATATAGCAAAGATTTATCGATTTCATTTTTTGGTAATGACCCTAAGGCTTTTTCTAATTGTTTTAAAAATTCTTGTTTGTTCATCTTAATGATCTCCTTTAATAAAATTGTAGACTTTCATGACGTCTTGCCATTCTCTTATAAAATCTGTAATTGCTTTTTTTCCTTGGTTCGTAAGTGAATAGTACTTTCGTAACCGCCCATTATGAGAAACTTCATAGACTCTAAGGCTATCGTTATTTTCTAAACGTTTTAAGATAGGATATAGAGTAGACTCTGATATTTCAATCACATCAGAAACGTCCTTTACGATTTTATAACCATAAGAGTCTTCTTTTTGGAGAACAGATAGAACACAAACTTCTAAAAGTCCTCGTTTTAATTGAATATCCATCAATAATACCTCCATACACACAATATAATACACCACATAGTATAATGTGTCAAGTAGTATTTAAAAAAATATTTTTTATTTCGCAATTTCTTACCTTTACCAAATCACATAAAAGTGGTATAATATACAAATAGGTGAAAAATATGAAGATAAATGAAAAAGTTCAAGGAACATGTGTTGATTTAAATCATCAAGGAATGGGTGTTGTAAAGATTGAGGGATATCCTATCTTTGTTGAAAACATGCTAATTGATGAAGTAGCTGATTTAAAAATAGAAAAAGTTGAAAAGAGTTATGGTTACGGAAAAGTTCTTAAGCATATAAAATACTCTGAGTCGCGTGTAAAGCCGATTTGCCCTATTTATGAGGTATGTGGTGGCTGTAATATCATGCATTTAGAATATCAAAAACAATTAGAGTTTAAAAAGAAAATGGTATTTGAAACTTTAAAAAGAATTGGCCATATAGAAGATGTTAATATAAAAGAAATAATTGGTATGGACGAACCAACCCATTATCGAAATAAAGTACAGATTCCTTTTGGTGCTGATCATAAAAAAACAGTTTGTGGTTTTTATAAAAAGAAAACCCATCAAATCATCCCATTAGATCAATGCTTTATTCAACCGATGATAGCTACTGAAATTGTAAAGTATATTCGTAAGTTAGCGAATGAACTAGCCATCTGTGGATATAATGAAAAAGATGGTAGTGGGATCATAAGACATGTTTTAATTAGAAACACCATTGATCATCAATATATGGTGGTTTTGATTACTCGAGAAAAGAATTTTTCCAATAAAAGAGAACTTGTAAACCAGTTAGTTGCAAAATTTCCAGAAATTAAAAGTGTGATTCAAAATATTAATAAAGAAAATTCTAACGTAATTTTAGGAAATAAAAGTATTGTTCTGATGGGATTAGATCAATTAACCGATCAAATCTGTGGATTAAAGTTTTCTTTGTCC
>JAEZSA010000171.1 GCA_023422115.1 Bacillota bacterium
ATTTAGGCGATGCTGAAGAATCCAATGTAAACTTATTCATCTAGATTAAAAAGATCTTATAGGAAACTATAAGATTTTTTTATGACAAAACGAGGAAAAAATGAAATTGAAAAATAATGAAATACCATACTAAAATCAACTAAATATGATATAATAAATATAGAAATAAACTTTTTAAGATATAAATAAGTTTCGTTTTATAGAATATATAAGGAAGGTAAATATGATTATAGATACTCATATGCATATCTTTGATGATTGTTATCAAGGAATTTTAGATCAAGTAATTGAGGAAGCAAAAGCAAATAATGTTAAAATTATGATTGCAGTGGGCTATGATTACCTATCGAGTAAAAAAGCAATCGAACTTGCTCACAAATATGAAGAAATCTACGCAAGTGTAGGATTACATCCCAGTGAAGTTTCCAAGGAACCAGATAAAAGTCTTCAATGGTTGAAGGCATTAGCAAAAGAAAATAAAGTGATTGCGATTGGTGAAATCGGTCTAGATTATTATTGGGATAAAAGTTTTAAAGAATTACAAAAGGAATTATTCATTAAGCAAATTCAAATAGCAAAAGCGAATAATCTCCCTATTATTGTTCACAATCGTGAAGCAACTCAAGATTGTTTTTTAATTCTAAAAGAAAATTTAGTTTCTGGTGTCATGCATTGCTATTCATCGAGTGTAGAGATGGCCTATGAATTTACCAAACTAGGTTATTATTTAGGAATTGGTGGTGTGGTTACTTTTAAGAATAGTAAAGAAATTAAAAAAGTGGTCAAAGAAATAGATATGCGATATTTGTTAAGCGAAACTGATTCGCCTTATTTAGCGCCAATGCCGTATCGAGGAAAGATGAATCAACCAGCTTATACCAAATATGTTGTTGAAGAGATTGCAAAAATAAAAGAAAAAGAAATAGAAGCGATAGAAGAAAGCTTAGCAAATAATGCGAAGACTTTGTTTAAATTTTAGGAGGAAAGAAAAAGATGAAAAGAATAAAAAAATATTTTTTATTGTTAATGATTTTAATGTTGGCTGGTTTTACAACTGGTTGTTCGCAATTAATTAATAATGAAATATATAATAAAGCATATCATGTAACTATTGATATTGACGAATTTGAGGATTTAATTACTGCTGCTGTTGAAAAAGCATCCCCAGCTATTATTGGAGTAAGTAATTATGAACGAGGGAAGCTAGGACTTTATGCTTTGTCTGCCACTGGAAGTGGTGTTATTTATCAGTGTGAAGCAACTTATCATGATGGAGTTACCAAAGGAGCTTGTGGTGATACCATGGATAGCGATGAAGTGCTGAAATATACCTATTCAGCGGTTACCAACCGTCATGTTGTTGCTTCGGATGTTGATAATTATATTAAAGTATATTTAGGGGAAGAAGAAGTAAAGATTAATGCAGAAGTTTTAGGGTATGATGATAAAGTAGATTTAGCGGTCATTTCTTTTGAACATACAAAATATATTCAACCAGCTGAATTTGCAGATTCTAATTTGGTACAAAGAGGAAATTTTGCCATTGCAATTGGAAATCCAAATGGTTATGAATTTTATGGCTCTGCAACATTTGGAATTGTTTCATTTCCCAAAAGGTATATGAGTGATGATACTGATGGAGATGGTGTTTCTGATTGGGATTCTGAATACATTCAACATGATGTAGCAATTAATCCAGGAAATAGTGGTGGAGCATTAATCAATATCGAAGGAAAGATCATCGGTATTAATACGTTAAAGTTAGTAGCAGAAGATACCGATAATATGGGTTTTGCTATTCCAAGTAATCTAGTGATGGAATTAATTTCTATTCTTGAAAAGGGAGAAAAACCAACCAGACAAACATTAAAAATTAGTGTTTATGATGTTAAGGTATTAAAAAATCCAGAGGACTACCCTGGAACTGAAGTACCTGCGATAACAGGTTTGGAGGAAATTAATTTTGGTCTTTATGTGACAGCTGTTGATCAAACAGGACCGGCTTATGGCTATTTACAAGAAGGAGATGTTATTATCAAATTCGAAGGAATAGAAATAAAAAACACACAAACATTTCGTTCTATTTTAAATAACATTCTTGAAGGAGAATCTGCAACCATCGAAGTCTTTCGTGGTGAAGGAACAGTTACAGTTGTAATTCCCTTTTAAAAGCTAATAAGCAAACTAAAGTACTCCCTTTATTAAGTACATAAATAAAAATCGCTTACTAGCTTTTTTATTTTGTTGTGATATCTTCATAGATTTTCCGAAATTGCTCTATCAGAGGAGCAGTACAATTAGTTGCTTCTCCAAAAACATAGATATTCTCCAGTCTTGTTTGTAGGAAATAATTGGTGATTATTTTTTTGTCTTGTATATCTAGTTTTAAAATTGTTCCTACTTGTATTAGATTGGTTATCATATAATCAAAATCGATTATTTCATTTTGAAAGGCTAAGCGATTCTCATCGATTATTTCCCATTGATCATGAATTGTAATATGAGAAAATTCGTTAAATAAAGCTGGAACTTTGAATTCATCTTTTGTTTTAGTGATAAGAAAGATAATTGTTTTATGCATAAATACCCTCTAGGTTTGTTTATAAATTATAATATAGATTTGATGAATGTGCAAGAAAAAGAAAAAAACGCTAAAAGTTAGTGCGAAAAAAATTGAAAAAAAAACCAAACCATGGTAGAATAAATCAATAATAAAGTAAGAAATGATGGACCAATTTAGGACATCAGAAAGGCTAAATAGGTGAAAATTATGGGATTAACAGCAGGTATCATTGGTTTACCAAATGTAGGTAAATCAACGTTATTCAATGCAATAACTAAAGCCCATGTGTTAAGTGCAAACTATCCCTTTGCAACAATAGAACCCAATGTAGGGCTTGTAGAAATAAGAGATGAACGATTAGTGAAGATTGTAGAGATTGTAAAACCACGAAATGTTGTTTTTGCTTCTGTTTCCTTTACGGATATTGCTGGTTTAGTAAAAGGTGCATCCAAAGGAGAAGGATTGGGAAATCAATTTTTATCTCATATTCGTGAAGTGGATGCTATTTGTCAAGTTGTTCGCTGCTTTGATAACTCTGACATAATTCATGTCAATGGTAAAATTGATCCTATTGATGATATTGAAACTGTCAATCTAGAATTAACCTTTGCTGATTTAGAAGTAATCGATAAACGTCTGCCTAAAATAGAGAAAAAAGCGCAATTGAAAATAGACAGCGAATCCGAATTGGAATATCAAACATTAAAACAGGCCAAAAGCGAATTAGAAAAAGGAATTCATTTACGAAATTGTTGTTTTTCTGATGAAGAAAAAGCCTTGTTGAAAGGTTATAATTTTTTAACGTTAAAACCAGTAATTTATGTTTTAAATGTTGATGAAAATGAAGTAAACATTGAAAATGAATATGTTAAGAAAGTAAAAGAATATGCAAAAGAATCAAAAACAAAGACTGTAGTAATAAGTGCAAAAATCGAAGAAGAAATTTGTGAATTAGAAGATGAAGATAGAGCGATGTTTTTGGATGAACTTGGAATCGAAGAAAGCGGATTAGATAAATTAGTCAAAGAAACCTATCATCTGTTAGGATTAGCGACTTATTTTACAGCAGGAGAAAAAGAAGCCAAAGCATGGACTTTTAAAAAAGGAATGAAAGCCCCCGAATGTGCAGGAATCATCCATACTGATTTTGAAAAGGGATTTATTCGTGCAGAAATTATCGCTTACGATGACTTTATCAAATGGGGTGGCCTACAAAAAGCCAGAGAAGCTGGGAAAATGCGTTCCGAAGGAAAAGAATATCTATTTAAAGATGGAGACATTGCTTTATTTAGATTTAATGTGTAGGTCAAAAATATGAAAGCAACGATTTTAAATGTTGGTGATGAAGTTTTAGAAGGGAAAGTTATTAATACAAATGGTGCCTTTTTGGCTAATAATCTCCTTAAATTGGGCATTCAACCAACAAAGATAATTACCATAGGGGATAACCATTCCAATTTACAAAATGAAATTCAAAATTTCCTTACTAGTGATCAAGATATTCTAATTACAACGGGGGGATTAGGACCCACTCATGATGATTTCACAAAAGAAGTTTTATTCACAACCTTAGGATTAGAAGCAGTACTAAACGAACAAGCAAAAGCATTGTTAACGGAGTATTTTGGAGATCAATATGCAAAGTGTAATTTGAAGCAAGCTTATTTTCCTAAAGAAGCAATGATTATTCCTAATAAATTAGGAACGGCAGATGGTTGTATTATCGAAAAAAATAATAAAATATTCATTGTTTTAGTAGGACCTCCTTTTGAAATGAATCCAATGGTTATAGATACAGTAATTCCTTATTTGCGTATGAAAACAAACAATGGGATTTTAGTAAAAGAATATATTGTCATGGGATTGGGTGAATCAACCATTGAAGAATTACTGCAACCCCTCTACAAAAACTATCCTTTTATCAATATTGCTCCCTATGCCAGTCTGGGAAAGATTAGATACCAAATAACAGGTCATCTTGATCATCAAGAACAATTTGAATTAACTTGCTCGTCTTTTCAAGCACTTCTGGGTAACAATATCATCAGTAGTGAGAATGAAGAGATTGAAGAAAAAGTTGTCCAAGAATTAAATAGAAACCACTGGAAAATAAGTTTTTGTGAGAGCTGCACCGGAGGAATGCTGGCGGCTAAAATTGTCAATGTTAGTGGAGCAAGCGAAGTCTTTTCTGAGAGTTTAATCACTTATAGTAATCAAGCAAAAAGCAAATACGTCAATGTTTCTTTAAAAACACTGAAAAACTTTGGGGCTGTCAGTGAAGAAACAGTAAAAGAAATGGTGTTAGGATTGAGTACTTTAACCAAAGCTGAAGTATGCGTTGCAGTAAGTGGTATTGCAGGACCTACAGGAGGAACACTTACAAAGCCAGTAGGGTTGGTATATTATGCCATTAAAATAAATGATGAAATCACAATTCACCATTCAATTTTTAAAGGAGGAAGAGAGCAAATAAGAATTCGCGCTTGTTTAAAAATTCTATTTGATATTTATCAAAAAATTAAGGCTGCTTAGCCTTTTTTTGTCATTTTTCTTAAAAAAAAGACCAACCTAGATATTTATATTCCAAAGAAAATATGTTATAATGTAATAAATACAAATAGCAAATTAGATCATCATTAAGGAGAAAGATATGGGTTTTTTCGATTTTTTTAAAAATAAACAAAAAGTAAAAGAAGCAGAAAAGTATCGTATTGGTATGGAAAAAGCCCGCAAAGGTGTTTTTTCCAAATTAAAGAAACTTTTTTCAAGTTATAATGAAATCACAGAAGAGTTATTTGATGAATTAGAAGAAATCTTTGTGATGTCTGATATCGGTGTTGAAACAGTAATTAAGTTTATTGATGAATTAAAAGAAGATAAGAGAATCAAAGATCTGAAAAGCGCTAAGGAATTACAACCAATTATTATCGATAAAATGTTTGATATCTACCTAAAAGGGGAAATAGTTAATTCTAATCTACGTTATCAATCTAATGGACTTTCTGTTTATTTATTCGTTGGTGTCAATGGAGTGGGAAAAACAACAACGATTGCGAAAATCGCTCATAAGTTAAAAAACGAGGGCAAAAAGGTTTTGATTGCAGCTGGTGATACCTTCCGGGCTGGGGCTATTGAGCAATTGCAAATTTGGGGAGAAAGAGCCAATTGTCCTGTTATTATCAAACCAGAAGGTAGCGATCCTTCTAGTGTTATTTTTGATGCCATTACGATTGCGAAAAGAGAAAACTACGATGTTTTGTTATGCGATACCGCTGGAAGATTACAAACAAAAATTAATTTAATGAAAGAATTAGAAAAAATCAAAAAGGTAATTTCTCGTGAAGTCCCAGGAGCACCACAAGATACTTTGCTAGTGATCGATGCCACTACAGGACAAAATGGATTAATTCAAGCAGAAGCTTTTATGGAAGCTACAGAAGTAAGCGGTGTTGTTCTGACGAAATTAGATGGTACAGCTAAGGGAGGAATTGTCCTTGCTATTCGCGATAAATATAATATTCCTATCAAGTTTGTTTGTTTAGGAGAAAAGTTAACCGATATTGAATATTTTGATTTAGAAAAATATATTTACGGATTATTCGCTGAAATGATTGAAGAGGAATAACGATGGATATTCTTACTAAAAAAGAACATTATATTAATCTATTTGATTTTTATGGGGACTTATTAACAGAGAAACAACAACAGTACTTCAAGGATTATTATTTTGTTGATGCTTCCCTTGCTGAAATTGCTGCATCTTATGGTATCAGTCGAAATGCTGTTTTTGATCAACTCCAGAAAATATATACTATACTAGAAGAATATGAAGTGAAATTGGGACTATATAAAAAATTTGAACAATTTAACGCTTTATATGAAGAATATAAAGGTAGTGATAATCCAGAAGTGATTACCTTAATTAAAAAAATGAAAAATATAGAATAGGTGATTATATGCCATTTGAAAGTTTATCCGAAAGGATACAAATGTCTCTACGTCGAGTAACAGGACGTGGGAAATTAAATGAAAACGACATCGAAGAGATGATGAAGGAAGTCCGTCTTTCTTT
>JAEZSA010000109.1 GCA_023422115.1 Bacillota bacterium
ATTTATTGGCGAGTAATTTTATTACTTGCTTTTTCTTTTGCCCAGACAAAACTAAATCCAAAGAAAGGTCATTAGAAAATGAACGGAATTAAAAAATTCTTTAAACTCGAAGAAAACAAAACCACAATTTCTAAAGAAATCGTTGCTGGTTTAACTACTTTCTTTACAATGGTTTATATTATCTTCGTTAATCCAAATCTTTTGTCCATTAGTGGTATACCTTGGTCTGCTGTATTCTTAGCTACTATTATTGCTACTGCTGTTGGTACATTAGTAATGGGACTATTTGCCAATGTACCATATGCATTAGCTCCTGGAATGGGATTAAATGCATTTTTTACCTTTACTGTAGTTTTAGTATTAGGTTTTACTTGGCAAGAAGCATTAGGACTTGTATTTATTTGTGGTTTAATTAACATTGTTATCACTGTCACAAGAATTAGAAAAGCGATTATTCGTGCTATTCCTAAATTCTTACAAAATGCAATTGGT
Organism: Bacillota bacterium; assembly: GCA_023422115.1. Classification (GTDB taxonomy): domain Bacteria; phylum Bacillota_I; class Bacilli_A; order ML615J-28; family CAG-698; genus JAAYBG01. The sequence goes on from JAEZSA010000109.1 coordinate 493, forward strand.
GGAGGTATTGGTTTATTCATAGCTTACATCGGTTTGCTTAATGTTGGTGGAATTACTGGTGGTTTAACTGGAGGTCTTGTTCCTTCACTTGCTACATTTAATAACCTTCCATTCTTACTAGCTATGGGTGGTTTAGTTCTTACTGTTGTTTTATTGTTATTAAAAGTAAAAGGATCTATTTTAATTGGTATCGTTGGTACAACAGTAGTTGGTTTAGTCGTTACCTTAATTAATCCGGCAACTGCTTTAGTTCCATTACCAGAAAAATTTGTTTTTGATATTGGAAAACCATTTGTTGAATTATTTACATCAAACAATGCAGTAAGTGAACCTGTATTCCTAGCTGCATTTAGAGGAATTGGTGGGTTATTTACTAGTTTACCAAAAGCTCTAACTTCATTGTTCGCAATTTTTGCTTTCAGTTTAACAGATACTTTCGATACAATTGGTACTTTTGTTGGTTCTGGACGTAAGAGTGGTATTTTCACTGATGAAGATATGAAGGCAATGGAAGATGGCGATGGCTTTAAAACAAAAATGGAAAAAGCATTATTCGCTGACGCAATTGCAACTTCAGTAGGTGCTGTATTTGGTACATCAAATACAACTACTTATATTGAAAGTGCAGCAGGTATTGAAGAAGGTGGAAAGACTGGTTTAACAAGCGTTGTAACAGCTGTTTTATTCATTCTTTGTATTTTCTTATCACCTATCATTGGACTAGTTCCATCAGCTGCTACAGCTCCTGCTTTAATCGTTGTTGGTATTATGATGGTTAGTTCATTTGCTGAAATTAATTGGAAAGACATTACAGAAGCTGTTCCTGCATTCTTTGCAGCATTGATTATGGCTCTTGCCTATAATATTTCTACTGGTATCGCTTTTGGTTTTATTTTCTATATCATTGTAAAACTTGTTAAAAAGCAAGCAAAAGATATCCATCCTATTATTTGGGGTAGTTCAATTTTATTTGTATTATACTTTGTTTTAATGGCTTTAAAAGCGGCCGGTGTTATTTAGTATTTCTAAATGACGAATTTTCGAATTCGTCATTTTTTTATCTATAAATTATATAAAGAAAAAAAGGTATTTTAAACAACAAAAGAGGCGATAAAATCACCTCTTTTTTAGTACTTTGTTTAAGAAGTTAAGAAAACCTTACTTAACTATGATTGCTTTTACATCCTTGAAAATAATTTCTTTTTTTCATTTCTTTATCAATTTCATTCATGACAACAAGTTTCTTTATACTCCATTGTGGTTCGATTAATAATGCTCGGGGAGCATCTCCATTTAAACGATGTATAACAATATCACTATGTAGAATTGCCAATTGCTCACAAACAATATCTACATATTCTACTAGCGATAACATTTTAAAAGGATTTTTCTCGTATAGATCTCCAAGTGCTGTTTGCTTTAAAACAAATAAAGAATGAATTTTAATACCTTGAATTTTTTGTGAATTAAGAAAGCGAACAGTTTGAAGCATCATTTCTTTTGTTTCATGGGGAAGTCCATTGATAATATGAACAATGATTTCAATTCCTCGGCGATGCAAATTGGTCACTGCTTGGGTAAAAACCTCTAGTTGATAACCGCGATTGATAAAAATAGCTGTTTGCTCATCAATTGTTTGTAAACCGAGTTCAACCCATACAGGAATATGGTGATTTAATTCTTCTAAATAATCGAGAATTTCTTCGCTTAGACAATCAGGTCTTGTTGCAATACTAATTGCAACAATATTGGGATCAAGATGAATCGCTTCTTCATAGATTTGTTTTAATTTTTCCAATGGAGCATAAGTGTTTGTATTTGCTTGAAAATAAGCAATATAGCTAGCATGAGGCCATTTCTGATGAATTAAGGCTTTTACATTTTGAAATTGCTTTGCTAGTGAATCGTAACGATTGCCAGCAAAATCTCCGCTTCCCTCTAAAGAACAAAAAATACATCCTTGATTGCTAATTGTCCCATCACGATTAGGACAAGTAAAATTTCCATTTAAAGCTACTTTAAAAACTTTTGTTTTAAATCTAGTTTTTAAGTAGTAATCTAAATTATAGTATCGATGCTGATTGTTGATATAATTTTGCATAATTCACCTTGCCATCTGTCTATAAAATTGTCACTTTATTTTAAGCAAATTACTATCTATTTTAATTTGTTTATAGTATAATTAATTATCTTAAATTATATCATATCCAATCAAAAAAAGTAAGACTGATTGTTAATCAAGGAGGTTATCATGAACTTAAAAATTGTTGTTGATAGTACATTCAATATGGATGATAGGTTTATTGAGGAAAATGAGATTACTGTTGTTCCTCTAAACGTTATTATCAATGGGGATTCATTTCGCGATGATATTGATGTAAGCATTGATGATGTCATGAATGCATTACAATCAGGAAAAAAAGTAAGCAGTAGTCAACCCTCTCCAGCCACTTACGTTGAGGTATTTGAAAACTTAAAAGCACAAGGAGCAACGGATATTTTATGTTTGACCATTTCTTCAACCCTTTCAGGGACTTATCAATCTGCAATGATTGCGAGTCAAGAAGTAGAAGGAATTCATGTTGTAGATACTTTAAGCACTTCAGTTGGTGCCGAAATCATTACTGAGTTGGTTGTTGAAAAAGTAAAGGAAAATTACTCAATTGAACAATTACTTGATTACATTGAAGAAATCAAAAAAAATAGTGGTATTTTAATGAATTTTGAAAATTTAAATACGTTAAAACTATCGGGTAGAATTACAAAAATTAAAGCAGCAATTGGTAATTTAATTAAAGTAAAGCCGATCATTGAATATATCAATGGTAAAGTGTTGATTTTAAACAAATTAAGAACAGAAAAGAATGTTGTTTCTTATATTGTAGAAAGAATTAAAAGTGAAATTAGTTCCACAACAAAAAAAGTATTAATTTATATTTCACATGCAAATGCGATAGAGAGAGTAGAACGTGTTGCTGAAGCATTAAAAATGGGAATTGATAATGCTGTTATTAAAATATCACGCCAAATTTCACCTGTTATAGCTATTAATCTTGGCTATGGAGGAATTGGGGTTGCTTGGTGTTATGAATAAAGAAGGAAGACCTTCCAATCAGAAGGGAAACCTTCTTTTTTTTGTTTAGGGTTATATTAATGTCTATTAGTTGACAAAACGAGAAAAAATTCTTATAATATAAGTGCCTGGGGAGTTCGTGATTTTATAGTATGCGAACCGAACGAAAAGATTTAGGAAGTCGAGGTTTTCTTGGCGTTGAATGCTTATTCGCAAGAATAAGAATCCCGAAAGAAAGCAATAGGAGATTTCCACCGTGGAACTTCCGGGTTTCACATCAATAAAGGGTGCATTAGATGTGCCTTTGAACGGCTTTCTGGGTATAATGGTTTTGACCATTATTTTTTTTTGAATTCGTAAAAAAAGATTTAATTTTACCCATGAATATGGTATAATATTGATAATAGAGGTGATTTCATTGATAAACGAAATATTAAATAAAATAAAAGAATCAATCAATAAAATTCTTGTTGAGCAAGGAGTAATTGATGCTTACGAAGTGTTCTTTGATGTTCCAAAAGATCCTTCGTTCGGTGATTATTCAACAAATATTGCCATGCGTCTGGCTAAGGTATTAAAGAAAGCACCCTTAATCATAGCAAATGAATTAATTAGCAAAATCAATCTTGAAAATCATCATTTATCAAAAATAGAAATAGCAGGAAATGGGTTTATCAATTTTTATTTAGATAAAACTTATCTTGCAAAGGTAGTTTTTAAAATTCTTGAAGAAAAAGAAAATTTTGGAAACATCCATATTGGAAACAATGAAAAAGTATTATTGGAATTCGTGAGTGCAAATCCAACAGGCTATCTTCATATTGGTCATGGTCGTGGAGCCGCTTATGGGGACTCCATGGCACGAATTATGAGAAAGGCAGGATTTGTCGTTTCAACGGAACATTATGTTAATGATGCAGGAAATCAAATCCATAATTTAATTGAAAGTATCTATGCCCGTTATCTTGAACTGCATGGTAAAGAGTTTCATTTGGGAGAAGATTCTTACCATGGGAAAGAAATTATTGAAATTGCGCAAAAGATAAAGGATGAGAAAAAAGATTACTATTTAAATAATCCTTATGAGGAATATTTTCGTTATATAGGTTTAAATTATTTACTGAATGGTTTAAAAAAGGACTTACAAGATTTCAATGTCAGATTTGATAACTGGTTTAGTGAAAAAACATTATATGACAATGGTGAAGTTGCTAAAACTCTTGCTTATTTACAAGATAAAGGAAACACTTATTTATCAGAAGGAGCTGTTTGGTTAAAAACAACCGCTTATAATGATGAAAAAGATAGAGTAATTATTAAGAGTGATGGTTCATTAACCTATTTAGCTCCCGATATTGCCTATCATATGAATAAATTAAATCGTGGATATACTTGCATCATCGATGTGCTAGGTGCAGATCACCATGGTTATATTAATCGTTTAAAATCGGCTATTTATCTATCAGGAGGGAACCCTGAAGCAATCAACATCGATATCTTACAAATGGTAAGGGCAATTAAAGATGGTGAAGAAGTAAAAATGAGTAAACGTAGTGGTAAAGCTATTACACTACGGGATTTGATGGACGAGGTTGGTAGCGATGCTTTGCGCTTTTTCTATATCTCTAAATCACTAAGCACTCATATGGATCTAGATCTTGATTTGGCAGTGAAGAATACTAATGAAAATCCAGTTTTCTATGTACAATATGCCTATGCTCGAATCAACAGTTTATTTAGAGTATTCACTGAAAACCATCAAGAATTTATTCCTGCTCAAGAGTTTAAATTCTTAAATATTGATGAAATTTATAATTTAGTCAAAGTTTTGTTACAATACCCTGCTTATATCACAGAAGTTGCAACCAAACGATTACCTCATAAAATATGCCAATATGCATTAATGCTAGCTGGAGAATTACATAGTTATTACAATGATCATAAAATTATTACTGAAAATAAAGAAGAGACCACAGAACGATTGACTTTGTTGAGAGCTGTACAAATAGTTCTTAAGGATAGCTTATCATTGATAGGAGTAGGAATTAAAGAAAAAATGTGAGGTGGATTATGAAAAAGTTTTTTAGTAAGTATGTATGGGTTTTTGAATTTACTGGTGCAGCAATTTTAATTGCTTTTGGGATTATAATGAAGATTATTCCCATTTCTTTGCTGTATATTGTTGGAATTATTTTTATTGTTATGGGATTATTTAGAGTGGTTCCTTTGATAAAAACGACCAAAGATAAACTTGCAAAATGGATGTTTGTTTCTGAAATTATTCTGAATATTGCTGCTGGTGGGTATTTGATTTATCTTGGTACCCAAGGAGAGGACGACTTGGGGAAAATCTTTGGCTATATTATAGGTATTGTATTATACTTAAGAGCCCTTATTTATTTCTTCACAGCAATTATTAGAAAGGAAACCACAGATAACATCATGTTTATTACCCATGTTATTTTTATTACCTTTGGATCAATGATTATTGGTAATGGTGGTTTTAATCTCAAAGCATTATCATGGTTTTTGTTAGTATTAGCAATTTTATCAGCGCTATTAATCGCATTTCGTGGTTATGGTGATTATCGTAATTATCGTTTTCAGCTATCGATTAATGAGACAACTAAAAAAATAGAAGTAAAAGAAGGATTAGAAACCCCAACTAAAGACGAGATTAGCGAAATAGGGGAAATTAATGAAAATCCTCCACATAAGGAGGAAGAAGGTGAGATTAATGCATAAAGGTAACCAATTGTTGAAGGAATTATCAGAAGTAAATGGTATTCCTGCGCACGAAAAAAATGTAAGAGATGTTTTAAAACGCGAATTTTTAAAAGTTGTTCCAGAAGATAAAATCTTGTATGATGGTTTAGGTTCGATAGCCGCAGAAAAAGTGGGAAATTCAAAAGGACCAAAAATATTGATTGTTGGTCATATGGATGAAGTAGGAATGATCATTACCAAAATAACGGAAGAAGGATTTATTAAGTTCCAAACGATTGGTGGTTGGTGGAGTCAAGTCATGTTGGCACAACAAATGAACATCACTACGAGTACGGGAAAAGTATATCGAGGTGTTATGGGATCCAAACCACCTCACATTCTAACAGAAGAAGAATTAAAGAATCCAGCCAAAATTGATGATATGTACATTGATTTAGGAGTTGAGAATAAAGAAGAAGTTGAAAAACTTGGGATTAAAATTGGCGATATGATCACCCCAGCAATTGATTTTCAAGTATTGGCCAATGAAAACTATTTATTGGGAAAAGCTTGGGATGATAGAATTGGTTGTGCTGTAGTCATAGAAGTCTTAAGGCAATTGAAAGATGTAGATCATCCAAATATTGTTTATGCAGCTGGCTCAACTCAAGAAGAAGTTGGTCTAAGAGGAGCTAAGACATTAGCTAATTTAATTAAGCCAGACATCGCCTTTGCTTTAGATACAAGTATTGCTCGTGATTTACCAGGAACAGACGGTTCTATTAAAATTGGTAAAGGTCCTGGAATTATGTTATGCGACAGTTCAGCCATTGGTCATGTTGCTTTAAGAGAAAAAGTGATTGAGGTTGCCAATGAACTGAATATTCCTTATCAATTTGATTATTTAAAACGGGGAGGTACAGATAGTGGTTCAATTCATACCGCTAATTCGGGGTGCCCAAGCTTATCAATCTGTGTTGAGACTAGGTACTTACATTCTCACACTTCTATCATTCACAAAGAAGATTATCTAAATGCTGTGAAGATTATCGTCGAGGTGATTAAACGCTTAGATATGGATACTGTTAATAAGATAATCTATGAATAAAACAAAAAGGACTGAAATCAGTCCTTTTTTATTATGTCGCTGTATTCTTCATTACTCGTTAATACTTTATAAGCATAAGAGCATTCAGGGATGATTTTTTTCTTATTTTCACGAGCATAAGTAACCACATGATTAACTAACATTCGCGCAATGGATTGTCCTCGTAATGATTCATCTACATAGGTGTGATCAATCACAATGATTGCTTCGTCTTGATCATAAAAGGTGATTTCTGCAAGCCTTTTTGCTTGATCATTTTCAATGAAAAATTCATTTTTCCCTGATTTGATTTCGTTCATGTTTTTCCCTCCCCTCGGTTGATTTTATCATTTGTTTCCTTTTTATTTACGATATTCATCGGCACCAATATCATAATTTCCAACATCACGTGGTTCAAAATCGAAATCATCAACAACAATAGCTAGATTTGTCCCGGCATTAATTGCTTTTGAAGTGGATGAAAGATGAAAGTCACGATTAGCAGCATCAACAAAATTTGGATTTCCTTCAATAAAATTTTCTCCTTTTGTTTCTCCAAATCCATCAGCGCTACGATAATTATCAATTAGATTATAATCGATGGATATTGTATTTGGTTGCTTTCCCCAAGGCCATACAGATATTGAAAATGTGAAGTTATTAGCGACAATATTATTTAGGATATAAATCTTGTCCATACTTCCTATTGCGTTTTCTTGATTACTAATCAGTATTCCTCCTGAAGACCATATTTCACTAGAACCATTATTGATAATGGTATTATTTACTAAATGAATATCATTTAATAAATATGGCTGATATGCTGTCAATCCAGAAACTACAATACCACTCCCTAAATTATGATAGATCATATTGTTATATATGAAGATATGATTTAAGGTGGCATTGTTTTGACCATAAATCACGATTCCATCACCTAAATTATCATATACTTTATTAGAATGATAATAGATTTCACTGATTGTAAGAGATTGCCCTTCAACTCCTCCCCAACCAATGACCATACCATCATCGGTATTGCTATAGATTTGATTATTATAAACATCTACTCGATTTACAGTGCCTCCATTTTCGGTATTGACACATAAACCAACATTATTGTAACGACTGATGTTATCATAAATCGCTATATTAAATAAATCACCATCCCAAGAATCAACATAGAAACCTAATCCTGTACGTTCAACCAAATTATTATAGATTTGTGCATCTTGAACTCCTCCTGCAGCATCAATACCAATATTATCACTATCATGAACATAATTGTTTTTAATAATGACGCGTTTGTTGAAACGCAAAGAAATATCTTCTAAACCAGAATCAGGATGCATACATGCAGATTCAACTTCATTACCATCGATTAAAAGATCATCAACGTACCAAGCAAATATTCCAGGATTTTGACTATTGATGGTATGGTTATTGATAATATTAATATGATGACTATCTGCAGTAAATATGGCTGAGCCATAGGAATTGATTACCTTAAAACCTTCTATAGAAATATAACTAGCATCGGTAATACGGACCATACCATACCATAAACCATCTTCTGGATTGTTGGTAAATCCATTTCCATCAATAATTACTATTTCTTCACCATAAACTTTGAAATGAAACCAAGCATCTTCAGTTCCCTTCTTATTAATGAATAATTGTTCATGATAAGTACCTCCAAAGACAACCATACTATCTCCAGGTGTCATTACATTGATTGCTTTCTGGAATGTTTGAAAAGGTTGGGTGAAGGAACCATTTCCTTCATCGCTACCATCATGAGATACGTAATAATCGGTATTAGTATCTAACCATTTAGCATAAAAATTCCTTGAATTATTTCTCCATTGAGATAAATCAACTTGTTGTGTTAGACTCCTATCACTATACCAACCAGCTAATTGATGACCATAATAGTTTATTTCAGGAATAGCATCACCAACGAAGGTATCATACGGAATAGTTAATAAAATATTTTCTCTATTGGGAATATTTGTAACAAGGGTAATACTATAATTATTTTGTTCCCATTTAGCATAAATAATAAGATTGCTACTAGGTTTTTGGCTGATGTTTACCTCTGGACCGCTTCCCAATTCGTTTTTAAACCATCCTTTAAAAGAATATCCTTCACGACTCATATTGGGTGCAAAATCAATAATGCTTTGTGTTGAAAATAATGTAACGGACTGATCTTCTCCTTCAGGATAATTTGCTTTAAATATAATAGAATAAGTTTCTTTTTCTTCTTCAATTGGATTGCAACCAGAAGAAGTGATTAAGAAACAGGAAGCGATGATTAAAAAGAAAATCTTTACCATAGTGAAATCCCATTTTGTTGCTTTCTCATGCTTTTCCCAAATGTGTGGCTCTTTCCATTGTTTTTTGTTTTTTTCTTTCATCAATTACAAAACGTGTGATGAATAAGATTTTTCTTATTCACTGTCTCTCCTTTTATTCAATTTTAATCATAAAACAAGTATATCATTAGGGAATTTTATAAAATAGATTTTAACTTTTATTCCTCTTTTATGAAAACTTGATGCTATTATTATATCATATATTGAAAATAAATGCGAAACCCCTAAAAAATAAAAAAAATGTTATTAAAAAAAGGGGGATTTTTCCACCTTTTTATTATGATTTTATGAGACATCCTTTACAGCACGAAAGCTGAGATAAGCCTGACTATCAGTTTTCATTTTATGATGGACACCACCATGATATACAATAATATAAGCTCTTTGTTCGTCTTTTTCATAGGTTTCAGAGGTCCAATAGTAGATAACTTGAGAATAGATATCCCAAAGAGGCGACTCTTTATCTGGAGTTTTTTCATAAGTAGCTATTTTTTCTTCTGAATCCCAAACTCCATCTACATTTTCACCATGGAGCATCATCGAACGAACTGCTTCATCAATCGTAGGTAAGCGCCAGATGTTTTGTTCCTCTTCCATGATAGTAGTTCCATCTTCTGAAAGATAACGACATCGCTGCCTTGCTTCTTCCCAACTTATTCCTTGATCTGGCCAACCTGGACCACGAGGAGCCCAAACTAAAGTCACTTCATTTCCTTCTACAACTCTCATTCCAAAATCATTATCATTCCATCGATTTGAAACCTTAATTCCTAAAGGGATAGAAATGGCTAGGAAAAGTACAAGAGGTACTCCTGCAACAAGCCAACGTGCTAAAGTAATTGGTTTTGGTGTACCAAAAAAATATAAGGCACCAAGAACTAAAATAGGTAATACAATCATTATTATTCTGACGAAAAAATTCGCACCTGAAAAAAACCAAACGCAGAATCCAGCTAAAGCAAGGTGAAGAATTAGTCCTATTTTTTTCCAAGATAAAGCAATCTCAGCCAAAACAATAAAAATAACAGTTACTAAAGAGTATTGGAACACAAGCATAAAGATATTTTCGAAGATAGATTTCGAATACCAACCTTCATGAAAATTTTCAATACTTCCCCAATAAGCCCATAAACTAGAAATGATAATTGTAATACTGATGGCTATCCATCCAATTATTTGTTTTTGCTTTATTTTTACCATATTCTTTCTTTCCCCTCTTTATCATTATACAATGATTGGAATAAATGCACAATGAATAACAATAAATTTGTAATAATGCATTATGAGTTTTATAATTTAATGCTTAATCATTACATTTTTATCTTTGTAAGTAAAATAAACATGTGTTTTCTTGTTTATTATTAAATAAAAAAGATTCATCTGATGAAAGATGAATCTTACTTATCATTTGGTGACCTGTACGGGGTTCGAACCCGTGAATGTAAGCTTGAGAGGCTTATGAGTTAAACCGCTTCTCCAACAGGCCATGGTACGCCCAACAGGACTTGAACCCGTAACTTTCTGGTTCGAAGCCAGACGCTCTATCCAATTGAACTATGGGCGCATAATAAAACATAAATATATTACCATAAAACACAATTTTTATCAAGTCATTTTTATATAAATCAGTAGTTTTTATTAATTTTCTTATAGAGAGGAAAAGAGTTCAATAATGATGAAAATGTATTGTTAATTAAAAGAAAATTTGTTATAATTAGGATAATCTTTATATAAAAAAGTGGTGATTACATGGAAAAAACAAAGCGATGTAGAGAAGTTAGGTTTCGACACCGATTTTTTAATGTATTTCTAAAAATAATATTTTGGCCTTTTGCTAAAATAATATATAAATATAACGCGAAAAAAAGTAATATTAAACAAAAAGGACCTTTTTTGATTCTTGCTAATCATTCGATTGCATTAGATCCTGCTTTTATTGGATTATCCTTTAATACACCAATCTATTTTGTAGCTAGTGATCAAATTTTCAATTTGGGATTGGTTACTAAATTGTTGAAATTTATTTTTAATCCTATTTCTAAAACAAAATCATTGTCTGATGTTGGTACCATTAAGAAGATGAAAAGAATCATTGATGAGGGTGGGAAT
>JAEZSA010000200.1 GCA_023422115.1 Bacillota bacterium
TATCATTCCCATCGGAAAACGAGTGATTGGAATTTATTATTTACAAGAGGGTTGTTCTTATATTAAAACGAATCAAGAAGAGGTGTTTGCATTTTCAAAGAAATTAAAACAATTATTGCAAGAAGCAATGATCGTTCAAGAAGAAATTGTTTTGTTGATGATGGAGGATTTCACCTTAGAAGAAATGGATGATGTTCTTGATGCCTTTTTAAATATAGGATTGGATATCCAAATTATCATTTTATAAAAATTTAAAAAGCAAAAAATTGTTTTCAATATAAAAAAATGATATAATAAGATGTAACCAGATGGTAAAGGAGATGAGATAATGAAAGTTACAGTACGCACAAAAAACAAAATCGATTTAAGTCCAAAGGTCAAGGAACAAGCTGAAGAAAAATTATCAAAACTTGATCAATTCTTTAACCGCCGTGAAGATTTAGAAGCAACCGTACTATGTAAAGAGTATGATGATGGTAAAACCATTGAAATTACCCTTCCTACTAGAAACATTCTTTTACGTGCTGAGGTTAAAGCAGATACTTTCTTGAATGCACTTGATTTAGCAGTCGACAAATTGGAAGCACAAATTCGTCGTCATAAATCAAAAATCTATTCAAGCTTAAAACGTCGTGCTGGAGTTTCGCAATACTATGCAACCAATAGTGATTTTGATTTAGAAAAGATGAAGACAGAACTCATGGTTACAAATTTAGTAAAATCAAAATCTGTTGAGTTAAAGCCGATGACAACAGAAGATGCAATTACACAAATGGAAATGCTAGGTCACAATTTCTTTGTTTTCTTGAATGTTGAAACAAATAAGGTTGCCGTTGTTTATATTCGCGCTGATCATGATTATGGAATTATTGAAACAAATAATTCTGCAATTGAATAGAAGATATAGTAGTACAAAGCGAAGTGAAACACTTACGCTTTGTACTTTTTTATTGCTCTTCATTTCTAATAAAAAGTGGTACTGAAAAAAGCGTTTACTTTAATAAGAAATAGTGATATAATACTTAAGATAAATTAGACAGGAGAAAATGGATGAAACTAAAAAGCCTATTAATTTTCACTCTTATATTAATTCTTGCTTGGGGGGGAGAAAGTATTATTAAGGCTGGTGAAAAAGTATTAACAGAAACAAACTCAGATAGACCAATTACCTATTTGGGAACGGAAGAAACCGTAAAAATTGCGACAGAATATGTATCTAAGAATACTGATTTTCGTGCTGTTTGGGTTAGCGCTTATGTCGCTGACGTTGCTAGTTATCGTAATAAAGAACAATATCAAGCAGAGATTACCTCAGTTCTTGATGTGATGAGTTATTATAATCTAAATGTAATGATTTTTCATGTGCGAATCTTGAATGATGCTTTGTATACCACATCAATGAGTCCTATTTCAAAATATTGGAAAGTAGATACTACTTGGGATGCATTAACCTGGGTTATTGAAGAATGTCATAAGCGAGGAATTGAATTTCATGCTTGGATGAATCCATATCGAGTATCTACTGGGGCAGCAACGATTGATATGAATGCTCTTGCTAATAAATTTCCAGCCGTTAATCCGGCTTCGGATGTAAATAATATGTTGCGAGGATCTAGTGTTGTGATTCTTAATCCAGCTAAACAAGTAGTCCAAAATTATCTGGTAAATGCTTGTATGGAAGTAGTTAGAAACTATGATGTTGATGCTATCCACTTTGATGATTATTTTTATACAGAAGGAGTTGGAACTCAAGATCAAAATGATTATAATGCAAGTAATACCACGATGTCGCTAGCTGATTGGCGAAGAGATAATGTTAGTAATTTTATCTATCGCTTGAGCACACAAATTAGAGCGTATAATCACCAAAACAATAAGATTGTTCAATTTGGGATTAGCCCTTCTGGAGTATATCGTGATGGGAATGGTGTTGTCACTTACAATGAAGATGGAGATGCCATCTCAACAGGTTCTTTAACTCGCCAAGGGGGACATTATGGAGATTATTTATATAGTGATAGCCTTCGTTGGGTTAATGAAGAATGGATTGATTATATCTGTCCACAATGCTATCACGGGTTTGAAACGACTAATTCTTCCTTCCATGGAAAAGTTTCTTGGTGGAATAAAGTAGTAGAAAATAAAAATGTGAATTTATATATTGGTATTGGTTTATATATGACTGGCGGTAAGTATTGGCCTGGTGAAGAAGAATTTTATCATCAAATGTTATATTTAAATACCCAAGAAAACGTAAATGGAATCGCTATTTTCAGTTATCGTCATTTAAAAGAAGCTTATATTAATAGTTCTTCTCCAAAAGGAATTCAAGTAGCACCTATACTTGAAAATTGTTGGAATAACAAAACAATTCTACCAACTCTAACTTATTATGATAATACGATATTAAATAAGGTTAATGATCTGGTAATCTTGAAAAATAATTTAGGATATGAAATTATCTTTTCCAAACAAGAAGAAGCAAAATTTTATGCGATATATCGTACGGATGCAATGGAGTTAGACTATACAAATGATGAATTGATTGCAACAATCGGTGGTAATGGTACCGATGGATATTTTAGTTATCAAGATGATATCAGTGAGGGTAATTATTTATATGGAGTCCGTCCAATATCTAAGAATAATACCTTAGGAGAAGCGACCGCTGTATATTCTATTAGTCCTCATCATGAAGTAACATTTAAAGATCATCATGGTGAGATCATCATCACGAAATATGTTATCCATGGCGAAGATGTTGAAGCACCTGATTTAGATTTTATTCCTGAAGGATATCACTTTATAGGATGGTCAATGCCAATTACCAATGTGATTGGTGATTTGGAAATACAAGCAATCATTGAAAAGAATTTGTCACAATTCACGATTACATTTCTTGGTAGAAATGATGAAGTG
>JAEZSA010000014.1 GCA_023422115.1 Bacillota bacterium
AAGGATTTTATGAATCTTTGCAGAGACTTTTAGAACGAGGTGATATTTATGAAAGTTAAAGATATATTAGAAATATTAAAAATTCCCCAAGAAAAATTAATTTCAGATTTAAGTAATATTGACATTGAAGCAGATTTAGAAACAGATATATCAAGTGATATTCTTAAGAAATTGAGCAAGAAATATAAGGTGGAATTAAAACCGGCAAAAGCAAAAAAAGAACAAATAGTTAAGGTTGAAGCTCCAGTTGAGAAGAAACCAATTGTAGAAAAACCGGTTGAGGAGAAACCAACCGTAGAAAAACCGGTTGAAGTAAAAGTAGAAAAAGAAGCTGAAGTCAATGAACCGGTGATCAAAAAAGAAGAGCCTAGTGAAAAGAAAAAAACCACTAAAAAGTCAGAAGATAAGAAGCAAGCAGCTTCGGAAGAAACAGAAGAACAAAAAACAAAACCTACTCCAGAATTAGATGTAGAATTAACAAGAGTTTATGATGATTCTTATAATGATTATGTTCAAGAAACAAAAGAATATACAAGATTAAAGAATATTAAAAAGAAACCAAGAAATCGCCAACAAGATCGTCAAAGTAATATCGAGGAAAAGAAGGAAAAAGCCAATGTTTTATACTTTATTCCTGGAATGACAGTTGCTCAAATAGCAGATGGATTAGGTTTAGGATATGGTGAAATTGTTCGTAAATTAATCGATTTAGGATTTATGGTTTCAGCAACGCAATCAATCGATCGAGATGTTGTTGAATTACTTGCCGAAGATTCTGGATTTACATTAAAAAACAAAGTATTAGAAGATATTACTAAATTTGAAGAAATAGTAATAGAAGATGATGAAAATACGTTGGTACAACGTCCCCCAATTGTTACAATTATGGGACATGTTGACCATGGGAAAACAACTTTACTAGACACCATACGTAATACAAAAGTGGTTGCGGGTGAAGCGGGTGGAATTACACAGCATATTGGTGCTTATCAAGTGAAGAAAAAAGGAAAACTAATTACCTTTATCGACACTCCAGGACATGCAGCCTTTACAGAAATGCGTGCAAGAGGAGCCCAAGTAACAGATATTGTAATCTTAGTGGTTGCTGCGGATGATGGCGTTATGCCACAAACCAAAGAAGCGATTGAACATGCACAAGCAGCAAGAGTTCCGATTATTGTTGCGATTAATAAAATGGATAAACCTGCAGCAAATCCTGATCGTGTAAAACAAGAATTAGCTGCCTATAATCTTGTTCCTGAAGAGTGGGGAGGATCAACAATATTTGTTCCGATTTCTGCCTTAACAGGAAAAGGTGTAGATGATTTATTGGAAATGATTGTCTTAACAGCAGATATAGAAAATTATCGTGCTAATCCTAATCGTCTTGGTATCGGTACTGTTGTAGAAGCAAAATTAGACAAAGGACGCGGACCAGTTGCAACATTCCTTGTAAAGAATGGAACAATTAAAGTTGGTGATCCAATCGTTGTTGGTAATACCTATGGTAAAATCAGAGCGATGCAAGATGAAACAAAAGCTATTTTAAAATCAGCAGGACCATCCAAAGCCGTTGAAGTTACTGGATTAGTTGATGTCCCTCAAGCTGGAGATAGTTTTATGGTTTTTGATGATGAAAGAACGACGAGATTAATCAGTGAGGAACGAAGTAATAGAGCTTTCGATCTTGAAAAAGGTGTCGGAAAAGAAATCAATTTAAAAACGATTTTTGATAAATTGGATGATTCGCAAAAAGAATTAAATCTAATTATTAAAGGTGATGTTCAAGGTTCGATTGAAGCTTTACGAGGATCATTAGAAAAAGTAGATGTTGAAGGTGCTAAAATCAATATTATTCGTAGTGGTGTTGGTGCCATCACAGAGACAGATATTACTTTAGCGATTGCTTCAAGCGCGATTATCATTGGTTTTAATATTCGTCCAAATGCAGCGATCTTAAAACTAGCAAGCGAAAAGAAAATAGAAATCAGACTATATAATATCATATATAAAGTTCTAGAAGATATTCAAGCAGCGATGGTAGGTATGCTTGATCCTGTCTTTGAAGAAAAAATAACTGGAGAAGCAGAAGTAAGAACCATATTCAAAGCTTCCAAAATTGGAACAATTGCTGGTTGTTATATCACGAGTGGCTATATCACTCGTAACTCTGATATTCGTTTAATTAGAGATAGCATTATCATTTATGAAGGAAAACTTTCTTCATTGAAACGTTTTAAAGATGATGTGAAGGAAGTAAAACTTGGTTATGAATGTGGTATGACAATTGAAAATTATAATGATATTAAAGAGGGCGATGTCATAGAAGCTTACATTATGGAAAAGGTAAACTAATTATGAAACATCGACAAGTTAGATTAGAAAAAATCATGGAAAGAGAATTAAGTCGGATACTCTTGACAGAAGTAAAAGATGAACGATTACGATATGTTACCATTTTTCGAGTTGATTTGAATAATGATTATTCTGTAGCTAATGTCTATTTTTCAGTAATAGGAAACGAAGAACAAAAGCAATCAACAGCAAGAGTATTAGAAGAAGCCAAAGGATTCATAAGAAGTTCTTTAGGAAAGGTTCTAGAAATTAGAAAAGTTCCAGAACTACGATTTAAGTACGATAGGTACGGAGAAAAAATCGAAGACATTCTACAAGGCTTGAAAAAATAGCCATTAGTGGCTATTTTTTTAAATAAGGTGGTGAATGATATGGATAGGGAAAAACTAAATAGCTTACCAAAACAACCTGGCTGTTATATTATGAAGAACAAAGATGGTGAAATTATTTATATTGGGAAAGCAAAAAATTTGTTTAATCGAGTGAAAAGCTATTTTATTGGCAGTCACAATGGTAAAACAACAGCTTTAGTCGCACAAATTGATGATTTTGAATATATCATTACAAGTAGTGAGACGGAAGCTTTCGTTTTAGAAATGAATTTGATTAAAAAATATCAACCTCATTATAATATTAAGTTAACAGATGATAAAAGATATCCTTATATTTGCCTTACCATGGAAGAACACCCTCGTATTTTTTATACAAGAGAATTAAATAAAAAAGCAAAATATTTTGGCCCATATCCTAACGCAACAGCAGCACGAGAAGTAACTGATATGTTAAATAAAGTATATCCTTTAAGAAAATGCTATAAATTACCAAAAAAAGAATGTTTATATTATCATTTGGGGCAATGTCTTGGTCCGTGTATCAAAAAAGTAACGGCTCAGGATTATGAAAACATAGTAACAGAAGTTACTGCATTTCTAAAGGGAAATAATACAGAGCGCATTAAAAATCTTGAAAAGAAGATGAAAGAAGCTAGTAATCAATTGCAATTTGAAAAAGCAAAAGAATATCGAAATATGATTCGGAATCTAGAAACGGTTGTTGAAAAGCAAAAAATGGAACTTTCAATCAATGATACTGATATCTTTGGCTATGTAACAACAGAGGATTATATTAGTGTGCAGATATTTCATGTTAGAGATTACAAGATGGTAGAAAGAACGGGTTTTCTATTAGAATTAATCGACAGCTCTGAAGAAACTTTTACCAATTTTATCAATCAGTTTTATTTGGTCGCTGGGAATCCGTTACCAAAGGAAATTCTATTGCCTAAAGTCGATACTTCTGCACTTTCTGAAGAAATAAAAAACATTTGTTTCATCCCACAACGAGGTAAGAAGAGAGAGATGATTGATTTAGTCATTGTAAATGCTCAAGAGAAAATTGATGTATTAATGAATAAAGAAAAAAAGAAGTATGAAAAAAGCGAAGGAGCAACGATCGAATTAGCGAAGATACTAGCGTTAAATACAATCAACACCATCGAAGTTTTTGATAATTCAAATATTCAAGGAGCTAGTAGTGTTAGTGCAATGGTATCCTATAAAAATGGGTTACCTAATAAAAAGGAATATCGTAAATATAAGATAAAAACAGTAATAGAAGCAGATGATTATCATACCATGGCAGAAGTTATTGAACGAAGATATTCAAGATTACAAAAGGAAGAAAAACCATTTCCAGATCTAATCATTGTTGATGGTGGAAAGCCACAAGTGACTGCTGCTGAACAAGCACTACACAAATTGAAGTTACAAATTCCTGTTTTAGGATTATTTAAAGATGAAAAACACAAAACACATGGATTGTTCTATAAAAATAAAGAAATTATGATTGATAAAAAAAGTGGTTTATTCTTATTTTTAACTGCAGTTCAAGATGAAGTTCATCGATATGCGATTACATTTCATCACTTGGTACACATGAAAAACACATTTGTTTCAGGACTAGAACAAATTAAGGGAATTGGTGAGATCAAGAAAAAACAGATTTTACAAATACTTGGAAGTAAAAACTTTCTCGAGGAATTGAACGAGTTGAAACTGACAGAAATTCAAAAAAAAGAAATCATTAAATTATATGGTGAGGAATAAGGAGAAAATATGCGAATCTATGGAAAAGTTTTAAAAGTCTTTCCCGAAGAAAGAGTTTTAAAGATTGAATTTGATAACAGATTACTATGTCTATATATGACACGAAAAACATTTAAGGATTTCGGACCTTATTTTTATAAAAGACCCTATATATTTGTTGATATAAAACCAGTATTAAAAAAATATGGACCTTATTATGGCTTTGAAATAATCAATTTCATCAAAGTTGTTGAACCAAGTTTTCGCGAAAAAAGAGTTTATTATGACATTTTAACAATAAAGAAAGACATAAAAAAACTAATCAATAAAACAAAAAATAGAATGTTCATTGACTTAGAATTCTCTCTTCCTGCGTTTTACCAATCAGTACCCCATGTTGCAGAGATTGTCCAATATGGAATTATTATCGAGAATAATGAAGGTAAAGTTATTTTTCAAGATAGTAATTTGGTAAAACCTCTTCACAAATACGGGTTAAATTCGCGGACACTTTCATTTATTTCTCGTAAAAGAGAAGAGTTTGATTCTGCTATTGATTATATTGATTTTTATAATTTGTTAGAAACTTGGATTAAAAAATACAACGCAAAAATCATTGCTTGGGGGAAAAGCGATATTCTTACTTTAGAACAATCATTTATTATAAATAAAGTAAAACCACTAGATTTACGTAAAAATCATATTAATCTAATGCAAGTGATAAAAAACTATTATAATCTAAAAGAAGATTTAGGATTATTTAATACGTATCAAGAATATACCAATACAGTATTAGAAGAACAAAGTCACGATGCACTAGAAGATGCTATTGTTACAAGAAAGATTTATCAATTATTTAAGGGAAAAATAAACAATGAAAAATAAAAAAAGTCGAAATCGACTTTTTTTATTCCCACTCTATGGTTCCAGGAGGTTTCGAAGTAATATCAAAAACAACGCGATTGCATCCAGTCACTTCATTTACAATTCGATTACTGATTTTTGCTAGAATTGAATAAGGAAGTCTTGCCCAGTCGGCGGTCATACCATCAATGCTAGTGATAGCTCTAATGGCAACAACATAATCGTAAGTTCTTTTATCACCCATAACACCAACACTTTTAGTGTTAGTAACAACAGTAAAATATTGCCAAATATCAGTTTGTAGATGATTATTTGTAATTTCTTCTTGTAGAATAGCATCGCTTTCGCGTGCTATTTTTAATTTATTTTCAGTAATTTCTCCAATGATGCGAATTCCTAATCCAGGACCAGGAAAAGGTTGGCGATTGATGATGAATGGATGAATCCCTAAAGCAAGGCCTAATTGTCGAACTTCATCTTTAAACAAGTCTTTTAAAGGTTCGATTACTTTAAATTTCATATCTTTTGGTAATCCGCCAACATTGTGATGGGATTTGATTGTCGTTGCTGTTTTGGTTCCTGATTCAATAATGTCGGTATAAAGAGTTCCTTGGCCAAGAAAAGAGAAATCTCCTACTTTTGCAGCCTCCAAATTAAATGTTTCAATAAATTCTTTGCCAATTATTTTTCGCTTTTGTTCTGGATCAGTGATGCTAGCCAACGCTTTTAGAAAGCGATCTTTTGCATCAATTTGAATAACGTTGATATGATAGTGTTCATGAAACATTTCCATTACCTGAGCTGCTTCATTTTTTCTCAATAAACCGTGATCAATAAACATACAAGTAAGGTTGCATCCAATTGCTTTATAAATTAATAATGCAGCAACACTAGAATCAACACCACCAGAAATTCCCATTAATACTTTCTTATCTCCAACGGTATTCTGTATCTCTCTAGTTTTTTCTTCAATATAATTTTTCATATTCCAATTAGCTTTTGCATTACAAATGGTAAAAACAAAGTTTTTTAGAATTTGTGTTCCATATTCTGTGTTTTGAACTTCAGGATGGAATTGTACACCAAATAAATTCGCTTTTGTATGTTCAAAAGCAGCAATACTACACGTTTTAGAGGTCGCAATGATATTATACTCTTGAGGAAGATCAATAACCTTATCTCCATGACTCATCCATACGATTTGTTGAGTAGGAGTCTCTTTGAATAAAATAGTTTCAGAATTTACTGTGATTTCTTTTGAACCGTATTCTTTTATGGAAGACTGTTCAATTTTCCCATGATAATATTGTGCAATATATTGCATTCCATAACAGATACCTAAAATCGGAATATTCATTTTGAATATAGATTCATCACAGGTAAAGGAATTTTCTTGATATACAGAACAAGGGCCTCCACTCAAGATAATGCCCTTTATATTTTTTATTGAACTCAATTTTTCTTGAGATATATCGTGAGGTAAAAGTTCTGAATATACTCCCATTTCTCGAATTCTACGAGCGATTAATTGATTATATTGACTTCCAAAGTCGAGAACGATAATTTTATCAATTTGCATAATCCACCTATGATTTCATATAATTTGGAGCTTCAGTAGTGATATCTACATCGTGAGGATGACTTTCTTTTAATCCCGCACCAGTTATCTTTATAAAAGTAGCTTTATCTTGGAGTTCTTCGATATTTTTTGTTCCACAATAGCCCATACCAGATTTAATACCACCACATAATTGGAAGATGGTGTCAGCTACTTCCCCTTTGTAAGCGACTCTTCCTTCAATTCCTTCAGGAACTAATTTATTGACTGAACTATTTTGATCTTGAAAATAGCGATCAGCAGATCCTCTTTTCATAGCAGCTAATGATCCCATCCCAACATAGACTTTAAACTTTCTTCCTTGATAAATAACTTCTTCACCCGGAGATTCTTTACAACCGGCAAGGATAGAACCAAGCATTACTGTATTTGCCCCTGCAGCCAAGGCTTTAACAATATCACCCGACATTTTAATGCCACCATCGGCAATTACTGGAATGTTTTTTGTTTTTGCGTATTCATAAACATCACAAACTGCTGTTATTTGGGGAACACCTACACCAGCAACAACTCGTGTAGTACAAATACTACCAGGACCAATTCCCACTTTTAAAGCATCGGCACCAGCATCAATTAGTTCAATTGCAGCTTCTTTAGTTACAATATTTCCAACGATAACATCTAGATTTGGAAAAGCAGATTTAACCTTCTTCAATAAGTTAACTACATTTTGTGAGTGACCATGGGCACTATCAATTGTGATCACATCAACCCCAGCATTCACTAAAGCAGACACTCTTAATAAAGGATCTTTTTCAATGCCGATAGCGGCACCCACTCGTAATCGACCTTTTTCATCTTTGGCTGCGTTAGGATATTGGATTACATTATCAATGTCTTTTGAAGTGATTAAACCAACTAAGTTGTTGTCATCATCAACAATAGGTAGTTTTTCAATACGATGTTTCCATAAAATGTACTTTGCTTCTTCTAATGTAGTTCCTCTTTTTGCTGTTACTAAATTATCTTTTGTCATAATTTCTGTAACTAAACAATTGGTTTCTTTTAAATATTTTAAATCCCGATTCGTAACAATTCCCATTAATTTGTTAGCATCATCAACAATTGGTAAACCGCTAATGCGATATAAAGATAAGATGCGTTCAGCATCTTTTGCGGTTGAATTAATACTTAGTGTAATGGGATTTAATATCATTCCTGATTCGCTTCTCTTTACAATATCAACTTGATGGGCTTGTTCTTCAATGGACATGTTTTTATGAATGAAGCCCAACCCTCCTTCTCTGGCAATTGCGATTGCCATTCTTGAAGTGGTAACGGTATCCATTGCTGCTGACAAAATGGGAACATTCAAGATAATTTTGTTTGTTAGTCGAGTTTTTAAAGAAACTTCGCTAGGTAAAATTTCTGACTTTTGGGGAACCAGTAAAACATCATCAAAGGTTAATCCTTCGCGCAAACAATTTTTTAGATTCATATTTTTCCTCCATATAAAATAAAAGTCCTATTTATACAACAGGACATACTAAAAGAGATTAAATTAATCTTATTTTGCATGTCTTAGTACCTATTTTTTCGGTTAGGTGTAGAGACGATTGAACCATATTATCAATCATATAAGACTTTTTTTATGTATTATATCACTAAAAGCAAAAAAAGTATAACTAAATTATACTAAAGTATAATTTAGTTATACTTTAGTATAATTTAGTTTGTTTTTGATATTCTTTAATCGAAAAACTAGCGGTCACTTCCAATACATCAACATGAAACAATTTTTCAAAATCAGAATTTTTTGTTTTAAAAGAGTAAGGAGTCATTCGAAAAAGGCTAATTAAGTCGCGTTGGGTTAATATCATATTATATTCTAAAATTTCTTCATGAATGAGTTTGAAAGAGGGAAGAAAATAAAGCTTATCAATATTCGTATGGGGAATATCATAAACTATTTGTTTTAATTCTTGAAGGTGATTCGTATTAGCAGTTACGGTAATCAGCTTTCCCTCATTAGAAAGTGTTCTAGCAAACTCACTATCGCTGTATGGAGCAAAGATATTTAACAAAATATCAATAGAACCATCAGCCAAAGGAAGGTTACTATTGGAAGCCACAAGATATAAAATATTTTTATTTTTCTTGGCAGCAAAATCAACGGCGATTTTAGAAATATCAACACCAATAAACCGACCAGAAAGGATTTGAGATAGACAATCGATATAATATCCTGTTCCACAACCACAATCTACAATTAACGGATTGAAAATCACAATTTTAGAAGCCACAGCTTTTACAATAGGAAAATAATAGTTTTGCCTTAGAAAATCATCGCGAGCAGAAAGCATTTCTTTATTATCTCCCGCATTAAAACGAGAAAGTAGAAGATTGACATAACCACTCTTTGCAATATCATAATTATGATTGTTATTACATTGATAGGCGTGATCTATTTTAAATAATTCCTTTTTACATTTAGGGCAAATTATCATATATATTCTCCTAATCTTTAAATATAAAGAAAGAAAAGGCCGAAAGACTAAAAATTCTTTTTGCCTTTTGGCCTTTAGTAAGTCATAAATATAGGAATAATCATCGGCTTGCGTTCAGTTTTATCGTAAATAAAAGTGCTCAGCTCAGTGCTTATTTGATTTTTAATATGATTCTGATTAAATTTTTTGGTTTTGGTGAAATAATCTTCATACAATTCATAAGCTTTGTTTTTAATTTCATTAACTAGTTCTTCAGAATTTTTCATATAAATAAATCCGCGAGAAATTATGTTAGGTTCAATTCTCTGCTTGTAAGTATCATCAGTGGTAAATACAATCGCTAGCATACCATCATCGGATAATATTTTTCGTTCTTTAATGATGTTGCTATCAACAACATAATTGTTGGAATCAATATAAGTATTACCAGAAGAAACTGCATAATGAGAGAATACTTTTTTCTCAGTAAAAGTAAGAACTTGACCATTCGAAAGCAAAAAACAATTTTCTGGAGCAACGCCTGTATCAATTGCTAATTCGACATGACGTTTTTGCATGGTATATTCTCCATGGATTGGAGCAAAATACTTTGGTTTTGTTAACGCAAGCATAATTTTAAGTTCTGTTTCACTCGCATGTCCTGAAGTATGGGTGTCGCTTAGTGGACTGTTGACAATGACATTGGCACCAGCACGATACAATTTATTAATTGTACGATTGATACTTTCTTGATTTCCTGGGATTGCGGAAGAGGAGAAAATAATAGTATCTCCGGGAATGATTTTAATGTGCTTGTGAGAACCATCCGCAATTCGAGATAAAGCAGCAAGAGGTTCACCCTGACTACCAGTACTTAAAATAGTGATTTTTTCTGGTAGGATAGAAGGGAATTCTTTTGCTCCAATGAAAGTACCCGAAGGAGCTTTGATATAGTCCATCTTCTGGGCTACATTGACTGTTTTTTCCATGCTTCTGCCAAAGACGATTACTTTACGATTATTTTCGATACTAGCTTCAACAATTTGTTGGACACGATAAACATTTGATGCAAAAGTAGAAATTAAAATTCTTCCTTTGATGTTTGCAAAAATAGATTTAATAGAATCGCCTATTTTTCGCTCTGAAATAGAAAATTTCGTTACATTTGCATTCGTACTATCGGACAATAAACACAATACCCCCTCTTCAGAATATTTAGTTAACTTGATATAGTCTGTATGACCAAAAAGAGGAGATAAATCGATTTTAAAATCACCTGTGTGAAGAATATAACCTAATCTTGTTTTTATAGCGATTCCAGAAGAGTCAGGAATACTATGATTAGTTTTAAAAAAAGAAATAGAAAAATTCTTAAAATTATAGATAGAATCGTTTGTATATTCCACAATGTTAATAGCAATATTGTTATGTTCTGATAGTTTATTCTTAATTAAGACGACAGCAAGGCCATTAGCATATACTTTAGGAATCTTAACATTCTTTAAAAGATAGGGGATACCACCGATATGATCTTCATGTCCATGAGTGATAAAAAGACCGACAATTTTATTTTCGTTGGCTTTCAGATACGAATAATCAGGGATGATATAATCAACCCCATAGGCGTTATCAGGGAAAAGTATTCCTGAGTCGATGATGATGATTTCGTCTGCACATTCAATGACATACATGTTTTTACCAACTTCACCTAAACCACCAAGAGCAAAAACTTTAATATTATCATCATTAAAATTGTCAATGATTGGTAATTGAGTTGTTTTTAGATTTGACACAATAATCCTCCTTTCTATAGAGATTGTTTGTTATTCTATATTCATTATACACAAATTGATGCATAAAAGAAAGAATAAAACGGTTTTAGTTGTTATGAATCAGTAAACATGTTACAATAAAGTTATAAAAACTAGTAAATCTAAAAGGAGAAGCCATGATATACTTATTTATTATTATTGGAATGATGACTATTTCAATGATTTTTTATATGTACTACCATTTTAAAGTTTCTAGAGAGGTAAACCTTGCTTTTAAACTCACAACAAGTTTTTGGTTTGTTTTATTGGGAATTGTTGCTATATATATGAAAGAAGAAAAAAACATCAATTTAAGTATTATGATGTTGATAGGACTGCTTTGTGGATTTTTGGGAGATGCAATTCTAGGATTAAGAAGAACTAGTTCTGGAAACAACAAAGTTTTCTTTTGCCTGGGACTACTTGTTTTTCTCATAGGGAATATTTTTTATTCTCGTGTTTATCTTCACTACAGTGCATACCCAAAATATATTTACTTTTTTATTGCTATGGTTATTACGATGATACTCATTGTGATTCTCGAACTAACCAAAGTAAAATTAGGGAAATTACGCGCGCCTAATTACATCTATATCTTCGTATCTTCATTTTTACTTGTCACTGTTATTATGGGAATGTTATCTCATGTAACAACGGGGATGATATTGGCGCTTTGCAAATGTCAATACCAAATTGACCCCCCTCGCCAACATGAAATTGACCCCCCCTACATTTTTAGCCACTCTTTCGTTTCTTTATATCTGTAAGATTCACCTTGAATATTAATCACATGAGCTTTGTGTGTTAATCTATCAACCATTGCTGTTGTCAGCGTTGGATCATGAAAAATTTCTTGCCATCTATTAAAAGTTAGATTGGTTGTAATTAAAATGGATTTTGTTTCATTTCTCATTGATAATAGATTAAACAATAACTCACTACCTTGTTTATCAAAGGTTATATAACCCAATTCATCCAATATCACTAAGTCATAATTGATGAATTTCTTTTTGTAATTTGTCAATTGATTTAAAGTCATACTTTCTCTTAATTCGATAATTAAATTAGGAACAGTAATAAACAATACGTTCTTACCTTCCATACAAGCTTTAATTCCTAATCCTATGGAGGTGTGGGTTTTCCCCACACCAGGATTGCCTACTAGGATTACATTTTTTCCTTGGTCAATAAAACTTAAACTTTGTAATTCTCTGATTTTATTTGCCACTTCTAATGGGAAAGCATCAAACTTTAGATCCATTAGATATTTTAGATATGGAAACTTGGCTGCTTTAACACGTCTGGCAACTCCATTTTGATCTCTAGCCTCAATCTCTTTAATTAGAATATATTCTAAGAATTGTTCATAACTATACTGCTTATCCATGGAATCATTAATGGCTTCCAAATAGTTGCGCTTTGTATATGCTAACCTTAAACGATTAGCGAGTTTAACGATATTATTCATTAGGAACCTCCTGTCCGAATAGATCAGAGGTTTGTTCTAATTGTTTGATACTATATTGATCAATGTCACTAATCTTATTAGACTCTTTATAAAACTCCATAGTTCGTCGATATTTTGATTTTTTGAATGTACCAACCTCTATTCCAAGCTCGTAGAAGTTATCATTAAAGGCATCCGTCTCTATCAAAAAGTGTAGAAATTCCCTTGGCTTTGTGCTAAAATATTGATTGAAGATGGTTTGTAAGATTTCCGGAGCTTGCTTCAATGCGTATGAATTTTTTAAAGCTTTGGGTTTCTTT
>JAEZSA010000049.1 GCA_023422115.1 Bacillota bacterium
GTTACGAAGTGTATGCAAATAATGACAACATGAATTTAATCTTGAAAAAAGAGGATAATTTATATGGGGTGATCGTTTTATTTGATGACATCAATCGAATTGAGATAATGAATATTTATCGAGATAAATATTTCGCAAATATCGAAAATGGATGGCAGATAGTGGTTATTGAAAAGACGATGTTTATCAAGGGAATTGATTTTGTAGTAGAAAAAATTGTTGGGGCTATTAATCATGATTAAGCGTGGAGATAAGAAAAAATTTAAAGAATTTGTAGATACAGTGAAACAAGATCCTCATCGTTACTTCTATATCAAGAGTACCCTGGCAAAATTAAAAGAGGAAGACATTGATGTGAGTACGCAAGGATATTTAGGACAAACGCTCCTTCATGTTGCGTTAAAACTCAAAGACATTAAACTATTCAATTTATTTATTAAGGCAGGAGTAAATCCAAACATTGCGAATGAATATGGGGATACCCCCCTTCACAAAGCAGTCAACGAAGGGAAAATAAAGTTTATCAGAAGTTTGGTAAACAGTGGCTGTGATTTAAATATTGGTGCATCACAAGAGCAAACCCCCCTTCATTTAGCAGCAATTAATGGAAATCTTGAAATAGTTAAATATTTGATTGAACATGGAGCAGATGTTGACATGTTAGATGAAGTTAATTGCTTACCAATAGACTATGCAATTGAAGAAAAAGATGAAAAAATGATACGTTACCTTATGGGTAAACAAGAGTTAGATCAAGAAAGAAAAGATCAAATCGATTTAATGTTAAGTAGAGAAGGTGAAAAAGATGTTTGATAGTTTTATTGAGATTTTATCAGAATATACCGACAAATTTAGCTTTTCCGGAATTGTAAAAGCGGTAATTGATTTATTATTAGTGATGGGGATATTGCTTGCATTATACTATTTAATTAAAAGAAGAATTAAACCAAAAAGATTTCTTTTAGCACTCTTTATTTTCTTGCTATTTTATTTGCTTACTATGATATTTGGTTTGCAAATGATTAGGGCAATCATAAGGGTTTTTGCTTTTTGGATGATAGGAGTATTTGTTATTATCTATAGTCAAGAAATTAGAAATTTATGGGAAGAAGTTTTTGTTAAGTCAAAGATGGACAACGCTTTTTCTTCAATACAAGAAAAACAAGATATTATTTATGTTATCACTCAAACTGTGGATTACTTATCAAAACGCCATATTGGTGCACTAATTACATTTGAACGAGAAGATAGTTTGAATACTTTTATTGAAAAAGCAATTCCACTTAATGCGATTATTACTCAAGAAATATTAACAACAATTTTCACTCCAGGAACAGCTTGTCATGATGGTGCTATTATTATTCGTAAAAATAGAATCATGTGTGCTGGAGCATATTTTCCATCAACAGACAAATATGATGTACCGAAATCTTTTGGAACTCGTCACAGAGCAGCGATTGGTATTAGTGAAAAATACGATGCATTAACAATTGTTGTTTCTGAAGAGACAGGAAATGTATCAACGACAATTTCAGGTGTTATTAATTTAGAGTTATCAAATGAAAGATTAAAAGAAATATTAGATCAATATTTGGTAATTAAATAATCAAAAGATTTAAGGATTTCCTTAAATCTTTTTTATTTTCGAATGAAGAATTAAGGCTATTTCGATAAAGAATATTTGTTTTATTAGGAAAACATGATATAATAGTATAAAAGAAGAGGAATTATATGAGAATAGCTTTAATTGCCCACGATAAGAAAAAACCTGATATGCTTGCTTTTGCGAAAGAAAATGAAGCGTTTTTAAGTCAACACATATTATATGCAACAGGTACCACAGGAAAATTAATCATGGAACATACTAATCTAAAAATTCATTGTCATAAATCAGGACCGCTTGGTGGTGATCAAGAGATTGGGGCTCGCGTAGCCAATGGAGAAGTTGATCTTGTTTTCTTTTTTCGTGATCCGTTGACCGCACAACCGCATGAACCAGATGTGTCTGCTTTATTGCGATTATGTGATGTATATGAAATTCCATTAGCAACAAATAAAAAAACAGCTACTTTATTAGTTAGATAGGAGGGGAAATCATGTTAGAAAATATCATCAATTTTATCATCCAGAAACAAAATGATATTGCTATTTTAGCATTTATAATTTTAGGTTTGTTGTACATATCAACTATTGTGATTTTTAAAAAACTTCCAATCATCGAGACGTTGATTATTCTCTTGTCGTTGGGACTATTTTTCTTCACAAAGTATTTAACAACAGAATTAATAATTACTTTATTGGGAATTAACTTAATTGCTTGGATAGTGGTTGAATTGGTGTTTGCTTGTTTATTATTATATATTATTCTTTTAATACGAGCGTCTAGTTACAAAAATAAAATGAAGTTCTATGAATTGACACCATCTAATATTGAAAGCAATATTTATGCTTATTTCAACAAAAGATCAAAATTATTGATGTACACAGACCAATTTTATAACATATTACCAAAAGATTATCGAAAAAAGAAAAAATGGTATCGCCAAGTAAAGAATATCATCTGCGATGGTGAGACAATGTCATATAAGAAATTTATGAATCATTTGCGTGAATTTGGGGAAAAGGTATTTAATATTGAAATTGTGTTCAATGATTTTGCTTCAACAAAAGAAGAAGTAGTAAAGTCGATGAT
>JAEZSA010000058.1 GCA_023422115.1 Bacillota bacterium
CCATCAAAAAAACGAATCGTTAGATTTTGATTTACATTAATTTGTGATATGGAAGCCAGTATTCTATTGTTTTGATAAGTTAAGGTATATCCTTTTTTCATAATACTTAGGGGATTTAGCAAAATCAGTTTATCAATAAAACTATCAACCTTACGTTCATAGTGATTTATTTGATTGACCAAATGTAAGGTCAAAGAGTCTTTTCTTCTCTCTATCTCTTGAAGATGTTGTTCTATTTTCTTGTTTAAATTGATCAAAGTTAAACGCAAAGCTAGATTATTGACACGATCTAAACTACGTTCAATCACAGCAAGAGGGGAATTAGCTTGTAGTTGTTTTGTTAATTGCTCTAAAGCAACAATTTTTTCCTCTAGTAATGCTTTGAAGTTTTTAAAATGATGACTTTTTATTAACGCATCATAAGCATAATACTTGTTTTCCAAAATTCGTTTGATTGCACTCGACAAACGATATTCAATCGCAACAATTTCTTGTAACAGCAATGTTTTATTTTTAGTAACTCTTACTGCTGCTCCTGTTGGTGTAGGGGCTCGATCATCAGCGACGAAATCGCAAATAGTAAAATCTGTTTCATGACCTACTCCACTTACAATTGGAATTTGACTGGCATAAATACTTCTTGCCAATCCTTCATCATTAAAACAAGATAAATCTTCGATACTACCTCCACCACGAGCGATAATCAAGACATCGACTAGGTTTTCTCGATTGGCTTGTTCCAAAGCTTTGATTAAAGACTTGGGAGCATCTAATCCTTGTACTAAAGCAGGATATAGATAAATCCGCGCTAATGGAAATCGTGTTTCGATCGTTGATTTGATATCTTGAAAGGCATCAGCGGTAGCAGATGTAATCACTCCGATTTTTTCTGAAAACTCAGGAATTGGTTTTTTATGTTCAGGAGCAAACAAGCCTTCTTTTTCCAATTTATCTTTTAAAAATAAGAAGTCTTGATACAAAGCTCCTAATCCCGCTTCGCTCATCGTAATCACAGTTAAATTGTAAGTTCCCTTTTTCTGATAAACACTAACTTTACCACTAACAAGAACTTTCATTCCATCTTTCGGTGAAAAAGTTAGTTTGTTTGCAGAGGAAGAATACATAATGCCACTAATTTCTGATTCTTGGTCTTTTAGGACAAAATACAAATGTTCCTTAGAAAAGCGAATATTGGAAAGTTCTCCCTGAAGATAGACAAATCCTAAATTAGGATCACTATCGATTTTATAAGCAATATACTTATTTAATGCTGAGACAGTTAAGTATTTGCGATTGTTATTTTCCATGTTCCAACCTCTTTGAAATCGCATCTAGCAAAGAATTGTTGAATTTGGATGTTTCTAGACCTTCAATTTCACTATATTCATGAGAAATATCTAATATTTCATTAATAATAATATTTTTGGGTGTATCAGTAAACAACATTTCATACACTGCAATTCGGATTAAATTACGATCTACATAAGACAAGCGATCGAGAGTATATTTTTTTAGAGAAATCGCAATCGTACGATCAATTTTACTGATATTTTCTAAAACTCCAAAAACCAATTGATGGTAAAAATCATTATCACAATCTACATCTTCTTCATTGAAAAATCCATCTAGATAATCATCCTGTAATAGGTCTTTAGTTAAGTCGTAAGTATATAATTTCATCATCGCTTTTATGCGACTTGCTGTTCTTTTCATTTGTATCACCACTTGAAATATTTTACCACATTTTAAAACTTTTTTAAAGACTTATTCGTTATTTTTCAAAAGTAAAAATCCCATGTACTCATGGGATTCACAGTTATTATACAAAATTAGCGCTATTATTAATGCGATATAAGACAATTAAATAATAAGCGGAGAAACCAAAAAGATATAGATTGCTAATAATTCCTGGAGCAAACCAGATAGCAACAAATGTTACTAAAGTTGGAAGGATACTAGAAAGAGCAGCAATATTATAATATTCTTTAAAACTCTTTAATCTACCTGTTTTTCTAAAGAAAAGCCAAAATAGAAAGACTAAGAATAATGGAAAAATAACGCAGAAAAAGAAGGTTAATAACGAATAACTACTGGTATAACTAGGGATGTATCCTGTTTTGATTTGTTGAACTAAGTAAGCCCCTGCATTAGATCCAGAATGATTAAAATTAGCAGTATCAAAACCGATATCGCTGAAACTTGCATTGGCATAACTTTCAGAAATCAATGTTTCCCCATGAGTGATGTTTTTTTGACTAATTCCTTGAGGATGCGCTTGATAATACAAGGCTCCTGGCCAAATGATGATCAGATAATATTCAGTCGTATCAATATTAGGAAAAGCTTCTTCACTATAAATAAATTTTTCCGTTGGTTTATAACTAGATTCTCCCGTGGTCGTATCAAATAAATCAATTACAAAATGAATATTAATGGTGATATTTTCATCATTGATATAAACAAGATCTGTTTCATAGAATGCTTTATTTTGTTCATCTAAAGGCAATTGATCACAAGTAAGAAGAAAGTTTTTATTCTCATCCATATCAGCGTGACATTCTTTACTTTGAATTTCTTCGATTACTGCATTTACAGCAGGTTCATATGGAATTTGTGCAATTGCTTGTAAAGATAAATAATTTTGCTCTGATACCATTTCATCAATATTATTGGTAATATAGTGCTTAGCAGGAATTGCTAGCAAATAAGAAGAAAGAATGAAAATACACACAGAAACGAGAATCGAAATATAGCGATATTTTGCCATTCTTGTTGGCATAACTAAAGATTTTAGAAAATTAACTACGACCATATCATTTGTACTCCTTTATAATAGGTTTTAATTTCAATTATAACCATTATATCACTTCTTTGCTTTTTCTTCAACGATTATTTTCAGCGGATATCAATTTAAACACTAATTGTCATGTCCAAGCACAGTTGCTTGCAACAGCAGTTCATCGGTGCGATAAAGACAGTTTTTATAGTTTGACCATGGTTCCTTTGTGATCAATTGATATTTTTGACTAAAAGATAAATTGATTAGTTGTTCTTTTTCTAACATTGATAACGTTTCTTCAATCACTAATCCATCAATCTTGGTGTGAACCACTTCACCAATCGTCAAGGTTTGAAAAGTTTTATAATCAAGATAAAGACGAAAATCTAATTGCTTGAGATATTGTAAGTCTGTTATTAAAAATGGAGACGTTCCATCAATTAAGAAATAGGGTTTTATGGTAAGATTTTGACTCGAAAAATAATTTTGTTTGATTAAATCATGCAATGTATCACTATGAATTCGGACAAAGGTTACAAGAGAATGATTGCTTTGTCTTAATTTCGATAAGATAAGCTTCTCTAAGGCGATGATATTAATAGAATCGATGAATTTACGATAATCACTTTTTACTTGGATTCCTCCAATATTAGCATTAATTTCATATCCCACTTTTATTTTTTCCATATAAATAGGAGTATATAGTAA
>JAEZSA010000098.1 GCA_023422115.1 Bacillota bacterium
TTTTTTCTAATTGTCTATTATTTAGGGTACACTACGTATTGTGCCTGCTTTTTTTCATAAATGATTTGATTTTTTTGTTTCCCAATTCGATTTACACATTCTAGATCCGTTAAAATTTTCAAAGTTAATTGCGCTTTATATCGATTGATGGATAAAACATTTTGAAAATCTTTAGAAGTGAAACGTAAGGGAAGGTTTTTTGGAAGAAAAATAGGATAGTCTAAAGATGAATCCAAATGGATTTCATCAATAAGTTCGATGGGAATACGATTATATCTACTGGATCCTTTTTTCTTATCAAGACTCCAACCATTTAGCGTTCGATATTCCTCCATATCGATTAACAACAAACACACTTTTAAATTGGGGTGTTTTAAATAGGGATTAATTTTATAAAGTTCGAAAACGGCATCATAAAGCGTTCCTTTTTTAGGACTCTTTCTTTTGTTAGAAACTTCACCAGTTTGTTCGTTAATCCAATAAAGCCATTTTGTATAAGGTAGGGGATAAACAATTGTTACTTTATAATCTGGCAAAAAGCAATCCAGCTTTTTTCTCAATTTATTGAAAGCACGGGTTTGAATTTCAAAAATTTCTTTTTCTTTTAAAATGTCAGCGTAAAAGGAACCTACCTTTATTTCATGAAAGGTTACATCTTCTTCAAAATAATATTTTATGATACGATGAAGTAATTTTTCTTGTAAAGTTCCAATTTTCTTTGTTTTATCATGATTATCGATTAATGTATTAGTAATCGCTAAAAACTTTTTTTGATTCATCATTGTATTCCTTTAAGTTCACTTTATTATACCAAAAAAAATAATTTAAGCCAAGTATATTTACTTTCCAATAGGAATATTGCTTGACAATTTTTGCCTTTTAGAGTATGATAATATGGTAAAAAGAAAGACAAAGATAGAGATAGTAGTAATCGCAGGAATTTTTAGAGAGCTAGCGAGGGTGAAAAACTAGCAAGAGTACGCCATTATGAAAATCACTCTGGAGTCGTAGGCTGAAATTAGTAAGCTGTGCCGGTATCCCCCGTTATTGGGATAGCATATGTTAGTATGTAAAAAGGTGGTTTCATGAAACTCAAACTTTCATCCTTTTAGGCTGGAAGTTTTTTTAATAATTAGGAGGAAAACATGTATAAAAAAGTGCCAACAAATTTGAACTTTGTTGAAAGAGAAAAAGCAGTACGAGATTTTTGGAAGGAAAACAAAATTTTTGATAAAAGTATTTCTGAAAAGAGAGGAAGTAATAACTATACATTCTATGATGGCCCACCAACAGCCAATGGAAAACCACATATTGGACATGTTCTAACAAGAGTAATCAAGGATATGATTCCTCGTTACCATGTGATGAAAGGCGCCCATGTACTAAGAAAAGCAGGCTGGGATACTCATGGATTGCCTGTGGAAATTGAAGTTGAAAAAAGTTTAGGAATTGATGGAAAAGAACAAATCGAAGAGTTTGGAGTTGCTCCTTTTATTGAGAAATGTAAGGAAAGTGTATGGAAATACAAAGCAATGTGGGAAGATTTTTCTGATGTTGTTGGCTATTGGGTAGATACTGAAAATCCTTATGTTACTTATCATAATGAGTATATTGAATCTGTATGGTGGAGTTTGAAAAAGATTTGGGAGCGAAAACTATTATATAAAGGATATAAAATTACTCCTTATTGCCCTCGTTGTGGGACACCACTTTCATCCCATGAAGTAGCACAAGGATACAAGGATGTAAAAGAAGAATCCGCTATTGTGAAATTTAAATTGGAACAAGAGAATGCTTATTTCCTTGCTTGGACAACCACTCCATGGACTCTTCCATCGAATATGGCACTTTGCGTAAATCCAAAAATGGTTTATGTGAAAGTAAAAAAGAATGATGAAGTTTATTATATGGCAGAGGCATTACTAGATAAAGTGCTAGAAAGCGATTATACTGTTTTAGAGAAAATGTTAGGTAAAGATCTTGAATATAAGTATTACGAACCACTATTTCATTTCAGTAAAAAAGCAGAAAATGCTTTTTTCGTTACTTGTGGTGACTTTGTTACCTTAGAAGATGGAACAGGAATTGTTCATATGGCACCAGCATTTGGGGAAGATGACTATAATGTTGGGAAAAAATACAACTTAAAAATGGTGCAATATGTTAATGCTCGCGGTGAATTAACAGAAGAAACTGATTGGGCAGGAATGTTTTGTAAGAAGGCAGACAAATTAATCTTAAAAGATTTGCGAGATCGAGGATTGTTATTCAAAGTTTACAAATACGAACACAGCTATCCTCATTGCTGGCGCTGTGATTCTCCATTAATTTATTATGCTCGTGAATCATGGTTTATTAAAATGACAGATGTAAAGGAAGATTTAATTAGAAATAATAATACCATTAACTGGATTCCAGAAAGTATTGGAAAAGGAAGATTTGGCGATTGGCTTGAGAATATTCAAGACTGGGGTATTAGTAGAAATCGCTACTGGGGAACTCCACTTCCTGTTTGGGAATGTCAATGTGGGCATAAACATGTTATTGGTTCAATAGACGAATTAAAAGAAATGTCTAATAATTGTCCTGAAGATATTGAATTACATCGCCCTTATATTGATGCAGTTACAATCAAATGTTCTAAATGTGGAAAAGAAATGCATCGAGTTGAAGAAGTAATTGATTGTTGGTATGATTCAGGTGCAATGCCATTTGCTCAATGGCATTATCCATTTGAAAACCAAGAAATGTTTGCTGAACAATTCCCTGCTGATTTTATTTCAGAGGCTGTCGATCAAACGAGAGGTTGGTTCTATTCATTATTAGCGATATCAACACTAATTTTCAATAAAGCACCTTATCGTAATGTAATTGTCTTAGGACATGTACAAGACGAGAATGGCCAAAAAATGAGTAAATCAAAAGGAAATGCAATCGATCCAATGGATGCACTAGCAGAATTTGGAGCTGACTCTATTCGCTGGTATTTCTATGAAAACAGTGCTCCATGGCTTCCTAATCGTTTCCATAAAGATGCTGTTGTAGAAGGACAAAGGAAGTTCCTAAGAACATTGTGGAATACCTATGCATTCTATGTTTTATATGCAGAAATTGATCAGTTTAATCCAACTAAACATAAACTAGAATATGGTTTACTTCCAGTTATGGATAAATGGTTATTATCTAAACTAAATACCGTTGTGAAAGAAGCAGACAGCAATCTTGCTAACTATAAAATTATTGAAACAGCAAGAATCCTACAAGATTTTGTTGATGAAATGAGTAATTGGTATGTTCGCCGTTCTCGTGAGCGTTTTTGGGCTAAAGGAATGGAGCAAGATAAGATTAATGCTTATATGAC
>JAEZSA010000110.1 GCA_023422115.1 Bacillota bacterium
AAGCAGTCCTCTTAATACCATTGATAAATCTCGATCTTTTAGTTTTTCTATTATTTCTTTTAGTTCTAAATATGATTTTTCTGGAGCCAAATCTAGAATAATTTTATCTTTCTTATTTACGTAGCGAGAAAGATTAAGGGCTAAAATTCCTGATAATCCCGTTTCTTTAAATAGAATTTCACCATATTCTTGATATCCATTGGTTTGCGCGAGACACTTTACCCGAATCCCTTGTAATGCTTTTATATTTTCTTCTACTTTTATAGGAACCAGTCTCGGCGTCAGTGATGTAATATGATGACCTAATTTCTCTAAGAGTTGATATCCATTTGTTTTTTCTTGAGCGCGTGATCCTGTTGCTATCACAATCTTTTCAGCTTCCATTTCTTCTTGAGGTCCTTGAACGATAAAGTTTGTCCCAGCAACAATATTCGTAACGAGAAAAGAACATCGCACTTTGATGGCTAGTCGATCTAGCTCATAGCGAAAAACATCAACAATAGACGAGGCTGTTTCACTATGTGGATATAATCTTCCTTGCTCATCTTCTCGTGTAATAATCCCCATTTTTTCAAAATAGTCAATTGTATTAAACTGTTTCATTCTATTTTTAATATAATTCCAATTATAATAAGAATTCTCATTAATATGAGTATTTCCTAAATTACATTTGCCATTTCCCGTTTTTAGAATTTTTTTACCTATTCTATCATTTTGTTCTAAAACAACGATTTTCTTATGTGGATTTTTTTGCTTGTAAGCTAAAGCACAACTGATTCCTGCTGCTCCAGCTCCAATAACTATTACATCATATTGATTCATTATTATCACCACTATTAGTATATCATATTTTACTATTATCTACTAAATTATTCTGAAATGCTTTGTCCAATAAAATATTGAAATAGTTGTTTTTTAATTACTAAACCAATCACAATACAAAGAATTGTTGAAGCAGTAATATAAGGAAGATTGTAATAAATAAATGAATAAAAGAATAACCAAAACAGTCCTGAGCGAGCTTCACCAAATAATCCCACTAAAAATTCTGTGTCATACCCCCATATTCTAGCATTTACTACCCCACTACTACCAGCAAAGATCCATCTAAGAAATGCTGCTAGAATAAATCCTAAAATAAAATAAAGATTTTTTCCTGCCAATACTTTTTTTCGAACAATTGCAGCCATTCCCATAGTTCCAAATCCTAAAATATAATCCAAGAAAAACGAAAAAATATTAAATCCATATCCATCTAAAACAAAACAATCAATAATTCCATAAGCGATTCCCGCTGTGATTCCATACTTAAAACCAAATACATAAGCAATGATTACCAAGGGTAACATCGCTAAAGAAATTCCTCCACCATTTGGCATCTTTAAGAATGGAATTGCTTTACAAACTATTTCTAAAACAATAGCCATACTTAATAAAATAGCAGAAAAAGTCAGTTTAAAAACATCTTTGTTTTTTTTCAATTTGTATCATCTCCTCTATCGAAAAATAAAAAAAGTTTTTTGAATGCCAAAAAACGAAAAGAAGATTACTATCTTTCCTACGCTAGCATTACCTAGTTCAGGTTTAAGGGTCGTTGCTGTTGCAACCTCTCAGCCGTAGCTCCCCTATTGAACATGTTTATTATAACTCATAAAAAATAAAAAGACAATATTCTTTTATTTTAGTTCCAATAAATAAAGTTTTTTTTACTTGCTTTTTAGAAAGTTTTTTGATACAATAAATCGTATGAATTTTGGAGGTGTGAATTATGGCAAATATCAAACAACAAGCTAAACGTAATTTAACTAATGAAAAACGAAGACTTCAAAATGCTGCTTTCAAATCATCAGTGAAAACTGCTGTAAAAAGTGTTGAATCTGCAGTTGCAAATAAAAATTTAGAACAGGCTCAAGAAGCTCTAAAACTAGCATGTACTAAATTAGACAAAGCATTAGCTAAGGGCATTTATCACAAGAATTTTGTAAGTCGCAATAAATCTCGTCTTGCAAAGCTTCTTAATAGTTTAGCATAAAAAAACATCTGTATTATCAGATGTTTTTTTTATATTGATAGTTTTAATTGTTTATAATTGAAACAAAAAGAATTCAAATCCTGTTCTTGCATCAATTTGCCCTGATTTGATTTTGTAATCCAATTCTCCCAGTTTTACTAAATACTCTTTGGCTGATTGAATATCAAAACTCTTTGCATTACGGATTAAATAGTAAGCACGATTGGGCGATGTCTCCATTTTCATTGCAATATCATTTTGTTTGGCACCTTCTGCTAACATATAATTCACTAATAGTGTATCGCGAATGGTTCTAGTAACCAAATTAAATAAACGATTGACATCGTTATCTACCGCAATTAAATCCCGATAAACATTCATGGTTTTTTCGCTATTATGTTCAATAATAGCATTTGATAAAGCAAATATATCTTGTTGTATTTCCTTTACAACAACCGAAGATACAATTTTACTCGTGACAATATTCCCTTTTCCAACATAAGCAACCAGTTTATCAATCTCGGTTTTGGCACTAAGCATATTATGTCCAACTAAACTATAAAATAGTTTTAAAGCATCTTCTTTTATAACGATATCTTCTAACTCAAATTGACGTTTTACCCATCCATAAAATTCCGTTTCGCTAAGTTCTCTTGTTTCAATAATCGTTGCTTTTTTACGAAGTTGCTTTACAACTTCGTTTTTTTCGTTTAATTTCAATCCAACAGCATTGATAATAAAATACGTGCTGGCCATTGGATTATCAATATATTTAGTTAAAACAGAAATGGTATGATTGATTTCACTTTTCTCTAAGGTTAGAAACTTAGGATTCTTAATAACTACCACTTTATTTTCAGACATAAATGGAGGGGTTAAGGCATCTCGTACTGCTTCCTTGATATTCACTTCATCCATATCATAAGAAAACATATTGTATTGATCTGCTTTTGATTCTGCAATTAGTCGCCCAATTTTATGCTGAATCAAGTACTTTTCTTCTCCTGTATAAAGATATACGTTCCCCATAATCCCTCTTTCTAATATTGACGTTTGCTTACATCATATATTTCTAGTTTATAATTTCCTTCTTTTTGAACTATTTTTATTGTAATAAAATGATATTTTAAACGATCACTAGGGATTGCCCATGTTTCTTCTTGATAATCATACATAGCATATTTCCCGTTTGGATCTTCTTCTTTTTCAATTAGTTCCAAAAAATAGTTGCTTTCTTCTAACCAAACAGCATTATTTATTATCGTTTGATATTCTTCTTCTGTTAGATTATAACCAAACATTACAACTTTATATCCTGTATCATAACCGAAATCAATCTGATAAATAATTGCTTTTTGACGCGGAATTCCAATATTCAAGATTTTTTCGTATTGTTTCGCTGCTGTTATCTTATCTAATTCTTGTGATACATATTTTATAGTAGCAATTGTTGTGATAAACAAACCCAATATAGCAATCATTCCTGTTGTGAAAAACCATTTTTTCTCAAGTGACTGCAAATAACGAAAGGAAATCCAAATACCAATAATTCCAACAACAATTCCTAAAAGAAGGATTTGATGAAAGAAATTAGATAAAATACCAAAAACAAACGCTATTACCGCAAAAACAACAGCATATTTCAGGATCTTATTATTGCTTGGTAATATGATTTCTTCTTTAGGAATATCTTGCACTTCCCCACAATAAGAACATATCGTACCCTTCACTTCTCGATTACATCTTTTACATTTCATCTTCAATCACCTTGATAGTACCATTATAAAGGATTCCAATTTGTTTGTCAAACAAAGGGCAAAGATAAAAGTCAGCGCCAACTATCAAAAGAAGATGATTTTTTTGTATAACGATATCGAATAGAATAGTCCTGATTCGTTTGATAGATGATGATTGAAAATTGATTCAACGTCGATATCGTTTGAACATGAGGAAACCCAAATTTTGTTACTCTTCCTGTTTGAATAATTGCATATTTAGGCCGAAACTTAGCTAGCAAAACGGGATTTGTTGATGTTATTGAGCCGTGATGGCCAATCTTTACAACATCCACTTGAAGATTATATTGGGCAACCTCTGCTTCGATTTCTTTACTAGCATCTCCCAAGAATAAGAAACCTGATTGACCTATCTTTGCATATAAAACCAGACTATTATCGTTTTCATCCTCACTTCTTCTCCTAGGACTCAACACATGAAACACAATATCACCACAAACAATTTGTTCGTTTGCATCTACTTTTCTAGTTATAGCTGTTTGTGCATAAATGCTATTATCAACTTTACTTGTGATAATGTTTTTTACTTTTATATTCTCAAGAATACTAGCAGCTTCTCCGTTATGATCACTATGATTATGTGTCAAAATCAAGTAATCGAGTTTTCTAATTCCTTTACTTAAGAGAAATTTTGTCGTCTCATCGTTTTTTCCTTCTCCAGTATCAATGAGTGCTGTACACTCAG
>JAEZSA010000162.1 GCA_023422115.1 Bacillota bacterium
AGGTTGGACCTCGTGAAGGAGCAAAGTTCCTTGGTGGAATTGGTCCGTGTGGACGTCCTATTTGTTGTAAAACCCATTTACGGGAATTTGATTTAGTAACAATGAAAATGGCTAAAGATCAAGGAATGACTTTAAGCGCAGCTAAAGTGGCAGGTCTTTGTGGAAAACTAATGTGTTGTATTGGTTATGAAAGTCCAGTTTATGAGGAAATTCGGATGCGAATCCCTTTGGTTGGCGATATAGTTGATACACCTAAATGCAAAAATTGTCGTGTTATCAGCGTCGATTTTCTAAGGGAAAGATTAAAGACAATTGATCGTGAAGAAAAAATTGATGACTGGGAAGCAAAAGAAGTGATTAAAGTACACACGCACAAAGAAGAAATTTCAGAAAAAGACTTAACGGATGACGTTATCGAAGACTAGGATGAAAAAATGGAAAACGTTCATGAATTATTGGGTTATAAAAGAATTAAAATAATTCAAAGGGATGACATGCTAAGGTTTTCTTTAGATTCGACTCTTTTAGCTGATTTTGTTAAAGTGAGTAATCACACCAAAAGAATTATCGATTTAGGAACAGGGAATGGACCAATTCCCTTGTTTTTAACACTAAAAACAAAAGCAAAAATAGTAGGAGTTGAAATCCAAAAAGATGTTAGTGAATTGGCCCAAAAAAGCGTTGAGATTAATGGGTTTAATGAGCAGATTGAAATCATCAATGCGGATATCAAAGGGATTTATAAATTTGTTGGTGCGAATATATTTGATATTGTAACCTGTAATCCGCCCTATTTTAAATATATAGAAACTAGTAATACAAATAAAAATGATTACTTAACAATAGCTCGACACGAAGTTTTAATTACTTTAGAAGAAATTATAATAGAAAGTAAAAAACTATTGGGAGATGGAGGATTATTTTATTTGGTTCATCGTTGTGAACGATTGCCAGAAATCATCGAAACATTAGCTAAACACGGGTTTGGAATTAGAAAAATGCGTTTTATTCATTCAAAAACAACAGATGAAAAAGCATTATTGGTTTTAATAGAAGCAAGAAAAAATAAAAAAGCAGATGTTGAAATAATGCAGCCTTTATTTGTTTATAATAGTGAATTAGATTATACTGATGAAGTAAAAAAGATATTTAATCATAAATAAAGATATAAATTTATCTATATAGTTATTTTGTTATAAAAAGATATGATATAATAATAATGTGAAGGAGTGATAGATATGCTTTTAAACCTACTAACAAAAGAAGAAAAATTTTATTTTATTGATTTATTGGTTAAAGTTATTTCTTTGGATGGTACTGCTAATGAAATGGAAATGCAAATCATAAGCAAATTAAAATATGAGATGGGTGATGATGCGGCTAGGTATCGAAAAAGTAATTTGTCATTGGAAAAGTTGATCGATTATTTTACAACGAAACCAAAAGTAACAAAGAATTTGATTTTCTTGAATTTGTTGAGTGCTTCCTTATCTGATGAATTTTATTCTGTAGAAGAGCATTTCTTATTAGAACAGATCCAGAACGATTTAGAAATACCAAGAAAAAAGCGAACAGAATTAGTAAAAGCTGTTTATGCTGATCGTGATTTGCGAGAAAAAGTAAAGAGGATTATCAGCGAATGAGAATTCAAACAAACAAAGACAATCCTCAACTTTATTTAGTTCCTACACCGATTGGTAATTTTGCGGATATTACATTCCGCAGTATAGAAATTTTAAATAAAGTTGATATGATTTTTTGCGAGGATACACGAGTGACTAAGGTTTTACTTAGTCACTTTAATATTAAAA
This sequence comes from Bacillota bacterium, assembly GCA_023422115.1. GTDB lineage: Bacteria > Bacillota_I > Bacilli_A > ML615J-28 > CAG-698 > JAAYBG01. Next base: position 1,812 of record JAEZSA010000162.1, read on the forward strand.
CTCCGCTTTCTAGTTATCATATTTTTAACGAAGAAGGAAAAGTCACTGAAATTATCGAGATTCTCAAATTAGGTAAGACAATAGCACTTGTTAGTGATGCAGGTATGCCAGCTATTAGTGATCCTGGTTATTTATTGGTAAAAAAAGTACTAGATGAAGGATACAATGTCAGTAGTTTGCCAGGAGCAAATGCAGGGTTGACCGCTTTAATTGCATCTGGATTACCGACCGATAAATTCTATTTTTATGGCTTTTTAGATCATAAGAAAACACAAAAGGAAAAAGAGTTGCAGTCTGTTCGAGATATAAAAGATACCATCATATTTTACGAATCCCCAGTAAGATTAAAAGATACTATTCTCTTAATGGAGAAAATAATGGGTTGTCGTGAAGTAGTAATTGCCCGAGAACTGACTAAAAAATATGAAGAATATATCCGGGGAACACTTCCAGAAATTTGTCAACTAGATTTACAATTAAAAGGCGAAATTGTCATCATCGTAAAGGGAGCAAATCAAACTCATTTACAGATCGATTTAAATAAACGATCAATAGAAGAGCATTATAAGTATTATATAAACCAAGGATTCGAAGAAAAAGAAGCAATGAAATTGGTTGCAAAAGATCGTAACATTGCGAAGAGTGAAATATACAAACAAATAAAAAGCAAGGGAAAGTAGTATTTAATCCCTTGCTTTTATTGTTATTACTGTTTCTTAATGTTATAATAATGAAAAAGGAGTATCATATGGACTATAAAATCATCACTTTAATTCTTGCTACACTCTTATTTATTTATAATATAATTAATAAGTATTTCATTTTTACTGCAATTTCTAGACCTATTCCTGAAAATGTTAAGGATGTATATGACATTACTACCTATCAAAATTGGGCAGAATATACATCAGAAAAAACAGGGCATAAAATTTATCAAGAATTAGCAGGCTATGTTGTTTTTATGCTTTTAATAATCTTTAATGTGTTTTCAATGGTAGAAAAAATAGCACCAGATAATGTATATGGTGAAGCTATTATTGTATTAATCTTTTTTACATTAGTAAATTCTATAGTTGATGTCATCTTTGATTATATTGATACCATGAAAATAGAAAGTAAATATGGTTTCAATAAAACCTCTAAAAAAACATTTGTTATAGATCAAATAAAAAATCTAGTAATAAGTTTAGGATTAATGATTGGCTTACTATCAGCATTCATTGGATTATATTTGTGGTTAGGTGATTTCATACTATTGGCTTTTTCCTTGATAGTATTTTTGTTTGTTTTAGGAATTTTCTTTTTGATACCAATATTTGCAAAGATTTTCAACAAATTTACGCCTCTTTCTGAAGGAACACTGCGAACAAATCTAGAGAATCTTCTAATAAAACACGGGTATAAAGTAAACGAAATAAAGGTTATGGATGGATCAAGACGTAGTAGTAAAGCAAATGCTTATTTTAGTGGTCTTGGCAAGACAAAGAATATTGTTTTATATGATACAATTCTTGAACTGATGGCAGAAGATGAAATCGTTGCCGTTTTTGCTCATGAATTGGGTCATGGAAAGCATAAAGACATTTTAAAGGGGTATTTAACCTCTTTAGTGCAAATATTTATTTTAATTCTAATCAGCTGGTTGATTATTTCTCGTGTTAATTTTATTGAAGATTTTTCGTTTGAAGATTTCAATTATGGTTTTGCTTTCATTCTAATTGCAACAGTTGTGATTCCCTTTGTCAATATGATTACAAGCCCTATCATGAATTACTTTAGTCGCAAGCATGAATACAAAGCCGATATGTTTGCTAGTACCGAAGGATATAAAGAAGCAATGATTTCAGGATTAAAAAAATTATCTCGTCATAATTATTCTTGTTTAAATCCACATCCTTTCATTGTAAGTATGAATTATACTCATCCACCGCTTAGTCAAAGAATTGCTGCTTTGGAAAAAGAAAAATAGAGATGAATTACGAATGAACATTTATAGCTGGAATCCATGGCATGGATGCCATAAAAAAAGTGAGGGGTGTCTTCATTGTTATGTCTATCGTCATGATGCGCGTTATAATAAAGATGCTGGCATCATATTTAGAAATCAAAGTTTTAAAATGCCAATACAAAAAGACAAAAATAAAAAATATAAGATTCCAAGCGGGTCAATGATAGCAACTTGTTTTACTTCTGATTTCTTTTTAGAGGAAGCAGATTTATGGCGAAAAGAAGCTTGGGATATGATTCGCGAGCGAAAAGATTGCCAATTTTCCTTTCTTACTAAAAGAATTGAACGCTTCCATCAGATGCTGCCCGAAGATTGGAAAGATGGATGGGATCATGTTGCAATTGGATGTTCTTGTGAGAATCAAAAACGAGCAGATGAAAGAATTCCCATTTTACTAAAACTACCAATTAAGACAAAACAAATTGTTTGTGCTCCTTTGATAGAAAGAATTAGTTTGGAAGGTTATTTAAGTAATCAAATTGATCTTGTTGTTGTTGCTGGTGAGTCGGGAAACGAAGCAAGAATTTGTGATTTCGCTTGGGTGAAAGAGATTCAAGCGGAATGTGTAAAACACAATGTGCTCTTCTTTTATCGCCAAACAGGCTCAAGACTTTTAAAAGATGGGAAACTATATCGCATCAAAGTAAAGGATCAAAGTATTCAAGCAAGGAAAGCACAACTAGATTATCAAAGAAAAGAGTAAAAGACTGCAAATTATTTTTTGTAGTCTTTTTATTTCGATTTATAACAAATTGTAAAATGCATAATATCAAGAAAAACGCTTTTATTAACTAATTTTTAATGTTATAATAAGAAATAGAGGTGATATTAATGCGTGAAATAATTAATTTGAATTTTAACTGGCTTTTTGCTTGTAACTTTGAAGATGAACATTTAAAGGACTATTCCAATGTCACAGGATTTCAAAAAGTCCACATCCCTCATAATATTATCGATTTACCATTCAATTATTTTGATGAAAAGGAAACTCAAAAGATCGTAACTTATAAACATGATATAGAGATAAAGGAAGCGTATCAAGATAAAAGTATTACTTTAATTTTCGAAGGTGTTGCTCATATTGCCACAATTTATATCAATGACGATTTTGTTTTGACCCACAAAGGGGGATATGATGAATTTAAAGTAGATATCTCTGAATATGTGAAATATGGTGAAAAAAACATTTTAACAGTAATTGTTGATTCACGAGAAAATCCGAATGTCCCTCCATTTGGTGGACTGATTGATTATTTGGGTTATGGTGGTATTTATCGTGAAGTTTATCTTGAAATTGCAGATAAAGATCGCATTCTAGATGTTTTCGTAAAGACAAAAGATGTGAATAATAGTATTACTGCTTTTTGCGATGTAACTGTTAATAAAACACCTGTGATTATTGAAGTGGAAATTCAAGAAAAAGGAAAGCAAGTTTCTTTAAATAGATATAACATAAATCGGGAAAAGACCACAATTGATTTTGACGTGAAGGAACGAAAACTATGGGATATTGGTCATCCTCATTTATACGATATCATTGTAAGAATGTATGATGATAATGTTCTTTTGGATGAAGTGAGAGATCGTTTTGGCTTTCGTGAGATTACTTTTGATCGAAACGGATTGTGTTTAAATAATAGAAAAATAAAACTTCGTGGATTAAACCGCCACCAAAGTTATCCTTATGTAGGATATGCAATGCCGAAAAGCGCTCAAGAAAAAGATGCTGACATCCTAAAATTTGAATTAGGGGTCAATATCGTTAGAACTTCACACTATATGCAATCCAAGCATTTCTTAAATCGTTGTGATGAAATTGGATTGTTGGTATTAGAAGAGATTCCTGGTTGGCAACACATTGGAAATGAAGAGTTTAAAAATAATTGTGTTTGCAATGTTGAAAAAATGATAGCTCGAGATAAAAATCATCCATCTATTGTTTTATGGGGAGTTAGGATTAATGAATCATTCGATGATGATGAATTATATAAAAAGACCAACGAAACAGCACACAGACTAGATGATACTCGTCCTACAGGGGGGATTAGAAACTTTTTAGGTTCCAAACTCCTAGAAGATGTTTTCACATTCAATGATTTTACCCATAATGGTGGTAATAAAGTATTGGCAAGACCAAGAAAAACACCACATTTAGTAACAGAAAATAATGGCCATATGTATCCAACAAAGCGTTATGATGATGATCCACATCGCCTTGAACATGCATTGAGACACTGTAAAGTTTTAAATGCTGCAGCTAAAAGTGATCATATTGTAGGATCGATTGGTTGGTGTTTTGCTGACTACAATACTCATAAAGATTTTGGTAGTGGGGATGGAGTTTGTTACCATGGTGTTATGGATATGTTTAGAATACCAAAGTATGCAGCCTATTCATTTGCTTCACAAAAAGAGAAACCTTTTGTTTTAGAAGTGCTTTCTACTTTTGCTAGAGGAGATTATCCTGCCAGTAAGATGGATAAAATATATGTTGCAACAAATTGTGAATATATAAAATTATTTAGAAACGATGACTATGTAGGTACATTCTATCCCAATCAGAAAGAATATGCAGGATTGGTTCATCCTTTGGTTGTTATTGATGATTTTATTGGTGTTCAACTAGAAAAACGATATAATTTCACAAAAAAGTCTTCAACAATGGCTAAAAAAGCGTTCAAAAAAGTAGCGGAATCTCAAGGGAAAATATCATTATTAAATTATCTAAGAATGTTTATTTTAATGATAAAATATAAATTAAAACGAAGTCAAATAACGGATATTTTTTATGAATACGCAATGGGAAAATATAATCAAAATCAATATTATCGTTTTGATGGATATGTTAATGAAAATGTTGTTATCCAACAGACATTGAGTGAAATTAAAAAGACAAGTTTCACGTTAGAAATAGATAAAAAGGAATTGATAGTGGATAAGACTTATGATGTTACTCGTTTGGTACTTAAGATGGTAGATCAGAATAAGATTATAGTGCCTTATAGTGTAGCTAGCTGCAATATTACTGTCAGTGGAGGAATCGATTTGATAGGTCCTAGTAACCTTCCATTATTGGGAGGAGCAGTAGGGTTTTGGGTTAAAACAAACCAAACAAGTAATGTTGGTAAAATACAAATCGATGTGAATGGAATCACCTTAATAGAAGAACTTAACATTATTGAAAGGATAGTAAAATGATAAAAAATTTAACTATTAAAGAAAAAATAAGTCTATTAAACGGAAAAACAGCTTGGTTAACAAAGAATATTGATCATATTCAATTGCCTTCACTAGAAATGTCGGATGGTCCTTATGGCATTCGAAAAGAAAAAGAAAATAGCAGAGAAGCATTGCCCGCCACTTTATTTCCTCCTACAACGACGTTGGCTTCCACTTTTAATAAGTCATTGGCTTATCAAATGGGAAAGGCGTTAGCGCAAGAAGCAAAAGAAAAAGGGGTAAAGGTAATTTTAGGGCCAGGGGTTAATATCAAACGTAACCCTTGTTGTGGTCGTAATTTTGAATACTATTCAGAAGATCCTGTATTAGCAGGAGATATGGCAAGCCAGTATATTACAGGTATCCAAAGCGAAAACGTTGGCGCATGCGTGAAACATTTTGCTGCAAATTCACAAGAGAAATATCGATTAACGATTGACTCTATTGTCGATGAACGGGCATTAAGAGAAATTTATTTACCGGCATTTAAAAAAGCTGTCAATCATGATGTTGCTACTATTATGGCTTGTTATAACAAAATAAACGGCATTCACGGATGTGAAAACAAGAAATTATTGACGGACATTTTAAAAAACGAATGGGGTTTTAAAGGGTTGGTTGTTTCTGACTGGGGAGCAGTAAGCGATCCTGTTAAGAGCATCAAAAATGGGCTTGATTTAGAAATGCCGAATAGTAATGGATATAATAGCAAAAGGCTAGTTGAAGCTTATAAAAAAGGACTAATCACAGAAGCAGAAATTAATAGAGCTTGTGAGAAAGTGATACAATTGGTAAGGAAATATGAACATGTCTTACCAGAAAAAGCGGATATCAAAGCCAACGAAGAAATTGCAAAAGAAATTGCTCGTGAAGGAATTGTGCTTTTAAAGAACGAAAAAATACTTCCAATCAATAAAGAGGAAAAAATTGCCATAGTTGGTGAGTTCGCTCGCCAACCACGGACTCAAGGTGGAGGGAGTTCAAACATCAATCCCTATCAGATGGAGAGCTTATTAGAAAAAATCAATCAATATACAACAAACTATCAGTTTTTTCCAGGATATCCTTTACAAAATGATTGCTTTAGTCAAGAATTAATTGATGAGGTTATTAGTGAAATAGAACAATATGACAAAGTGATTGTTCTTGTTGGTGTTCCTAATGAAGCAGAAGGAATTGATCGAGAAGACATGAAATTACCAAGAGGGCAATTAAAATTAATCGAATCTATTTTTCGTGTTAACCAACAAATGATTATTTGTATATCTACAGGATCTGCAATTGAAATCGAATTTGAACCACAAGCGAAAGCAATTTTAAATTGTAATCTATTAGGTCAAGTTAATGGAACGCCATTATTAGATGTTCTTTTTGGGAATACATCACCAAGTGGAAGATTGAATGAAACCTATGCATATCACTTAGAAGATTATAGTAGTTCAAAAAACTTTGCTGATGGGAACCATGCAGTTTACTACGAGGAAAGTATCTTTGTAGGATATCGTTATTTTAGTACGTTTGGTAAAAAGGTTTTGTATCCTTTTGGATATGGACTAAGTTATTCTCAGTTTACTTATCATGATTTGATGGTATCTTCATCGGTTATTGCAAAAGACAAAGATATTGTTGTCACATGTAAGGTGAAGAATGCTGGAACAATGAAAGCAAAAGAAGTTGTGCAGTTATATGTACAAAACAATGGTTCTTCTGTCTATAAAGCAAAAAGAGAATTGAGAAAATTTGAAAAAATTGAATTATTGCCTGAAGAAACAAAAACAGTTGAATTTATTCTAGGATATCAAGATTTTTCTTATTATGATGTGAATATGAAGCAATTCCATGTGGATAAGGGAATTTATCAAATTCAAATATGTAAAAACGCCGAAGAAGTACTTTTATTCAGCGATATCATCAAAGAAGAAAATGAAGAAACTTTTATAGAACACAAAAAAACAGCATATCACAATGATAATTGGAAAGTCACAACCAAAGATTTTACTGAATTAATGGGAGGATCATTACCCCCCAAATCAATTACAAGAACAGCTCCTTTCAATATGAATTCTATTCCTGAGGATTTCAAGAGTACTTTTTGGGGAAGGGTTTTATACAAACAATTAATTAAAAAGGCATTGGCACTATTACCAAAAGACGCCAGTGAAAGTGATAAAAAATTTATAGTGGGCAATGCGACACAGATGCCAATCAGGGGAATTGTAGCCATTGGTGATGCAGGAATATCACCTACTAATGCAGAAGGAATTATCGACTTTGCCAATGGTAAAGTGTTGCGAGGAATGATAAAAATTTTAAAAAAGGAAAGACGATATGAATAAAACATGGTATAAGGAAGGGATTGTTTATCAAATTTATCCACGTAGTTTTAAAGATTCCAATAATGATGGTATTGGTGATTTACGGGGAATTATTGAAAAACTAGATTATCTAAAGGAATTAGGGATTAGTATTGTTTGGTTAAGTCCAATCTATGAGTCACCACTAGATGATAATGGGTATGACATTTCAGATTATTGCAAGATACTACCAGAATATGGCACCATGGAAGATTTCAAAGAATTGATTCAGGGATTGCATGAAAGAGGAATTGCATTAATTATGGATTTAGTAGTGAATCATACTTCAGACGAGCATTTCTGGTTTACCGAATCAAGGAAAAGTGTTGACAATCCTTATCGCGACTATTATATTTGGAAAGAGGGCGTCGATGGGAAGGCACCAAACAAATGGGGAAGTTTTTTCGGCGGACCGGCATGGGAATATGATGAAACAAGCAATCAATACTATCTTCATTTGTTTTCTAAAAAACAACCGGACTTAAATTGGGACAATCCAAAAGTAAGGCAAGAAGTAAAAAATATTCTTACCTTTTGGCTTGATTTAGGTGTAGATGGTTTTCGTTGTGATGTGATCAATATCATATCAAAAAGAGAAGGTTATCCTGAAGGAAAATGGAAACCCGTCTTAAGAGGATCAGAACACTATATTAATGGACCCAGAATTCATGAATATTTACATGAGTTATATGAAGATGTTTTAAGTAAATATAATTGTTTTACCGTTGGAGAATCGGTTTTTATTACACCTGAAATTGCACTTGATTACATTGCTGATTGGCGAGGAGAATTAAATATGCTTTTCCAATTTGATCACATGAATGCTGATTGCTTTTTTGTAAAGTGGTTTGGACGTAAATACAAACCCGTTCGACTAAAAAAGGCTATGACAAAGTGGCAACAGGGAATTAATGGAAAAGGATGGAACACATTATATCTAGAAAATCATGATCAGCCTCGAAGTGTTTCCCGTTTTGGCGATTTAAAATATCGAGAAGAGAGTGCAAAAATGTTAGCAACCTATTTTCTTTTCCAACAAGGAACGCCATTTATATATCAAGGACAAGAGATTGGTATGACCAATGCTAATTTCACTAAACTAAGTCAATATCGAGATGTTGAAAGCTTAAATATTTATCGCATTGGAACTAAAAAATTACTTTGGTCGAAACGAAAAATGTTAAAGAAATTAGCGCGTAGTAGTCGAGATAATGCAAGAACACCAATGCATTGGAGTAATGAAATCAATGGAGGTTTTTCTGAAGCTACTCCATGGATTGAAGCGAATAGTAATTGCGAAACAATTAATGTCAAGAATGATCTAAAAAACAAAAATTCTATTTTGAAACACTATCAAAAAATAATCGCTCTTCGAAAAAGGCATGAAATCATTACTTATGGGGATTTTTTAGAGCATTATCCAAATGATAATAAAATTGTTTGTTATGAACGTAATTATGAAGATGAGAAATTAGTTGTTGTAGCCAATCTTACTAAAAAAGAAGTGTTTCAAAAAGCAC
>JAEZSA010000012.1 GCA_023422115.1 Bacillota bacterium
CAATACCAGCTAGTAGTAATAAAAGCGCTACTAAGGTATTTCTTACAATACAAATTCTTTTTTTCATAAGTTCCTCCTCTTTGATTATTTTTATTTGTATTATATATCTATTCTTTTACCCCTCCGAGATTTACTCCTCTTGCAAAGTACTTTTGCAAGTAAGGATAAATCACGATATTTGGGATTATAGAACAAACTATCATCGCATACATCAAGGTATCACCATTGTAATAAACGGTATCAAATGTACCTGCTTCTACAGCATCCTTAATGTCTTCTGCCATTTTTCTTAAATAAACCTGTAATGGTTGCTCAATGTCTTTATCCAGCAACATTCTTGTCCAAAAATATCCATTCCATCGAGAAAGTCCATAAAATAGACCAACTGTAGCCAGCGGAGCTTTACTCATTGGCAAGTAAATTTTTCCTAGAATTTGAAATTCTGTAGCTCCATCAATAATGGCTGCTTCTTCAATCTCTTTTGGGATACCTGCGAAGTAATTTCTCAGTAATATAACATTGAAAGCTTGAACACCAAAGGCAAAAACAATCCCCCATCTAGTGTCAACACCATTAATAATATAGTTGATATAAGATGGCATCATACCAGCAGCAAACCACATTGTGAAAACTAAAAAGAAATTAAATTGACGATTAAAAAGTAAACGACTTTTACTTAATGCATAACCACCTAAGATAGAAATAAACATACCCCAAGCAGTTCCGTACAAAGTATAGAAGATGGTATTACAATAACTGATCCAAAAACTCTTATCATTATAAATAAATTTGAAAGTTTCAAATTGAATATCTCTTGGTAAGAGAATAACTTTACCCGTTTCAAATGCAACTCTTCCCGATATTGATGCTGATAAAGTATAAACAAAGGGATATAAGCAAATGATTGCAAATAATGTGACAAAAGAATACGCAAGAATTTTAAAGATTAATTCTGACTTGTCTAGTTTTTGCATAGCATCACCTAGAATAACGATGTCTCAGAAACTCGGCGACTAATAAAATTAGAACCTAGTACAAGAATCATCGCAATAACAGAGTTAAATAAATCGGCAGCTGTAGCGAGGGCGTATGATCCTCCTCCAGCTGTACCCGTTCCATCGCCAATACTTCTCCTTAGTACAAATGTACTAATAACATCGGCAACTTCATAAGTGCTTGTATTATATAGTAGCAATACTTTTTCATATCCAACCTGCAACATGTCTCCAATTCTTAATATGAGCATAATTGTCAGGGTTGGTGCCATTCCTGGCAAGGTGACATACCTGATTTGTGCTAATTTATTCGCACCATCCATTTTTGCTGCTTCATAATTGGTGGGTGAAATTCCCATGATAGCAGCAAAATATACAATAGAGCCATATCCAGCTCCTTGCCAAATACCCGATATATGATAAATAGGTCGAAAGAATTTTGCCTGTTTTAAAATAATGTCGGTATCATTTACCACTCCTAATTTGTTCAACATTTGAAAGACAATACCACCTGTTGAACCGATAACAGAACTCGATTTACCAGAAACCATTAAAATAACAATGCTTGTTATGACAACTGTGGAGACAAATTTTGGTAGATAAGATAAAATTTGCGTCACACTTCGATAAAAAGGATTTCTTATTTCGCTAAAAAATAAAGCTAGAATAATGGGAACAGGGAAACCAAAAATTAATCCTTGCATACTGATTATAAATGTATTTCTAAATGCTCGCCAGAATTCTTGAGTTAACAATAGGGTTTTTATATAGTTAAATCCTCTAAACTCTAAGGCATTTACCATCGACCATAAACTAGAGCCAACAGGAGATCCATCCGCTTTAAAAGCCATTAATAAACCTACCATAGGACGATATCGCCATAAGAGAAAGAACATAATAATAGGAATTAACATGACATATAAACGCCAATCTTTTAATACTGTTGTTTTTATATGTTTTAATTTATTAGTCTCAACTAAATCTTCTAATTCCAATTCTTGATCACTATAGAATTCATCAGAAAATTCTTTAGGCTGTTTGACCATATTATTTCACTCCTTCATCTTCTTTTATCGATAATAAATACTGATCGATATCAACTAAAATTGTTTTTTGAAAATAAATTATTACTATTACTACCACTCCTATTACTAGACTCAACAAATCCTGAACAAGGAATTCATATAAAGTTGCTAGAAAAGGAATATGATAGATGACTGCTACTAAACTTCTACCAGATGCTATTAATATATAACCAGTTAAGGTAAAAGCAATGATTAAGGGTAGGTTTTTACTCATTTTTTGTTTCTCGATTAATTTAAACCATAGTGTATTAAGAGCGACTAGTAATGTCCCTACTAGATATACCACATAGATGTAACCGCTTACTTCTTGAGAATTAAAAAAATTGTGAATTATACAAGTAGAAAGAGTTAATGGTAAAGCCACAATAACACCTTTTAAATTCCATCTGAAAATAGCGATTAATATCACAACAGGAACTAGCGTAATAGAAATGGGAAAATAGTAATAAATATCTTCACCAATTTTATAAAAGCCAGACGATCCATATTTAAATTGAAATATTAAACTTACAACCTCAATAACTAGTCCTATTG